>NZ_CAUVXO010000438.1:0-4416 GCF_963555865.1 Protofrankia sp. Cr1 | reverse complement strand
CCGCCGATACCGCCGATACCGGCAATACGGGCAATACGGGCGAGAATGCGATGTCGATAGTGCGGGACGCCGTCGCGTTCGAGACCCCGGTGGAGCTGCTGTCCGACGGCGTATGGCACCTGACCCACTGTGTCGCCGATCAGTACCGGTCGGGACGTGCGTTCCTCGCGGGCGACGCGGCCCACACCCTGTCGCCGTCCGGTGGATTCGGCATGAACACCGGCATCGGCGATGCCGTCGACCTCGGTTGGAAACTTGCGGCCGAACTCGACGGCTGGGCCGGTTCGCGGCTGCTGGACACCTATGACACCGAACGGCGCCCGGTGGCGCTGGACAGCCTCGACGCGGCCAACACGAATTTGAAGCGCACCACGGACCGGGACATCCCGTCCGACCTGGGCCACAACACGCCCGCGGGCATGCGCGCGCGGGCTGCGATGGCCGAACGGCTGGCCAGTAGCGGTGCGCACCGCGAGTTCGACGCACCGGACGTCCACTTCGGATTCCATTACCGGTCGCCGATCGTGGTGTCGGACGGCCCCGGCGGGCTCACGCCGGACTGGCGGCCGGGCAGCGATCCCGGCAGCCGCGCCGCGCACGCCTGGATACGCCCTGGGGTGTCCACACTGGACCTGTTCGGTCGCGGGTACACGTTGCTCCGCTTCGCGCAGTCCGACCGGCTCGACGGGTTCCAGCGCGCATTCGGCGACCGCAGGGTCCCGCTGCGGACCACCCTGTGCGACGACCAGGAGATCGCCCGGCTCTACCGGTTCCCGTTCGTGCTGGTCCGTCCCGATGGGCACGTGGCATGGCGTGGCGCGGAACTCCCGTCCGCGCCGGATGAGTTGGCCGACGTCGTGCGCGGGGCGGTGTGACATGACGCCCTTCTCCGTTCAGGGCTGGTCGGCCGAGGACGTCGCGAACCCGTACCCGATCTACCGGCGCTACCGCGTGGCGGACCCGGTGCACCAGGCCGCGCCGGGCACCTGGTACGTCTTCGGCTACGACCATGTCGCGCAGACGTTGTCCAGCAGGGACTTCGGCCGTAATGTGCCCGCGCACCTTCCTGCTCGCACCGACCCTGCTCGCACCGACCCTGCTCGCACCGACGCGCTGCGCCGGAGTGTGGAGAACTGGCTGGTCTTCCTGGACCCGCCCCGGCACACGCGGCTGCGTCACCTACTCGCCGCCGAGTTCTCCCCGAAGGTCGTGGCCGACCTGCGTCCACGTGTTGCCGAGATCGCCCACGATCTGCTGCGGGACGTGAGTGATCGGCGTGAGGTGGACCTGGTGAAGGACTTCGCGGCACCGCTGCCCATCCTGGTCATCTCCGAGCTGCTCGGGGTGCCGGCGAGCCTGCGCAACTGGTTCCGCGAACGCGCCGAGTGGTTGCAGCAGGCCAGCTCCGCGCGTTCAGCACGCAACGTTGACGCTTTCGCCAAGGCTGAGACCGCCGCGGGCGAGCTCACCGAGTACTTCGGGGAGGAGGTGCGCCGCCGCAAGCAGCCGCGATCCGACCTGATCTCGCTGTTGACACACGCGGATGGACTGACCGCTGATGAGATCACCGCAACCTGCGTGCACCTGCTCACAGCCGGGCACGAGACCACGACGAACCTGCTCGGCAAAGCGGTGCTCGCCCTGATCGCCCATCCGGAACTGCTCGCCCGACTGCGGGCCGATCCAGGCTTGATGCCCGCTGCGGTGGAGGAACTGATTCGCTACGACCCACCCGTGCAGATGGTGACCCGCTGGGCCACCAGCGCAGCGCTGCTGGGTGGCCGGGAGATTCGCAGCGGTGACAAGGTCACGCTCGTGCTCGGGTCCGCCAACCGTGATCCCGACCGGTTTCCAGACCCCGATGAGCTGCGGCTGTACCGGGACACCGCCCGCCACTGCGGCTTTGGTCTGGGCATCCACTACTGCCTCGGCGCCCAGCTCGCGCGAGCCGAAGCGGAGATCGCCCTGTCTGCGCTGCTCGACCTCGTTCCCGGCCGCACGGTGAGCGGCGTCCGTTACGGTGACGACATGGTTTTCCACGGCCCGGTCCAGCTGTTGTTGACCGCCGGATCAGTCGGTGCCGAACTGGATGTGGTGGGCCAGCTGGACCCGGGAGTTGATGTCGAGCTTGCGAAACACCTTGCGCAGGTGAAACGCGACGGTGTGACGTGAATGAACATCCGGCTCGCGACCTGACGATTGGTCAGGCCCTCGGCGACCAGGGACACGACTGTCTGCTCCGTCTCGGTCAGGCTGGCGATGCCCGTCTTGAGCGCATCACGGCGCTGCCAGTGCCGTTTGACGACGCCGAGCGCCCGAAGCCGGCGGCGTCCGCGCGCGGCGTCGCGCTCCGCCTCGACCGACACATACAGCGCGACCGCATCCTCCAGCCTCTGCACCGCGGCTTCCCGGTCCACTATGAGCAGAGCTGCGCCCAGATCCTCAGCGGCCGACGCACGCGCCCAGAGATCCTCATGCCCCTCGGCGGCCTGCGCCAAGGCCTCGACGTCATCGTGCAGCAGACCCCGCGCGTGTGCTGCTGCCACCACCACCGACGCGACGTCCGGATCGTCCTGCGCGAGCCGGTCCGCCGTGGCCGCCGCCCGCACGGCCCAGTCACGTCTGCCCATCGCCAGCGCGGTCCGCACGATCCACGCTGCGGCGGCCGGTTCCTCGACGAACAGTGCCCCGCAGCTGTCGTCGTCACGACTGATCCATTCGAGCACCCGCAGGCAACCGTGGTAGTCCTCCTGCGCGAGCGCCGACTGTGCCTGCGCCCATTCCAGCGCCACCGCCCGCGTTCCGGCCACTTCTGCGGCGGCCCACTGCACCAGTGCGTCTCCCGACACGTCCACCACCCGATCACCCCGCCGCAACGCCACCGTGGTCAACACCGCCAGCGCCGCGGGCAGGTGCAGTCGCACCCCGGTCTCCCTGGCCAACGCGAGACACTCGGTCGCCTCGGCCACGGCGCTCGCCGACCGCCCGATGGCGAGGTCGAGCCTGGCACGCATGAGCGTGGGCAACGCGCTCAGCGTGTAGTCGACGTCCTGCTCGACGGCTGCGACCGCCGCCCGCGCACCCTCGATATCCCGCAGTCCGGTCAGGATCGCCGCATGAGCCAGTCGTGGATGACCGAGCCACGTCACCGGTAATCGCACCTCCTCGGCTAGCACCGCGTCACGCGACATCCGCAGCGCGGCGGTGACCATACCTGCTTGCCAGGCCGCCATCGGGCCGGACGCCGGCATGATCACCTGGTCGGCGTCCGGTGGCGCGGTGGGCGGCACACCCCGCACGGTCACCGCCATCGAACGATTGAGCAGCAGCCGCCGCGACAGGTCGCCGGGAGCGCCGGGACCGCTGAACAGCCCGGCAGCCACCTCCGCCGCATCCGCGGGCCGGTCCTGCAGGGTCAACGCGGTGGAAAGCCAATATCGCAGCATTGCGGCCGCCGTCGGTGGCACGTCCCGGGCGATCGCCCCGCTGGCCAGCTCTACCGCCGTGGACAACGGTCCACCCCTGGCGCAGGCCTCCACCGCGATCATGGTAAGCGGCAGCCACTCCTCACTGTCGCCCGCCATCAGCTCCAGAGCGCGCACCGCCAGTTCCGCCGCCGCACGCGGCGACGACCGCAGTGTCTGCTCCGCAGCCGCACGCAGCACCTCCACCGTCGCCGTGTCGCCTCGCACCGCTCCGCGCAGCAGGTGTCCCGCCGAGTCGATGACGGAATCACCTCGGGCGAGCAGCATCCTCGCCGCCTGAGTGTGCAACGCGCCGCGGACAGGCACCGGAATGCTCCGCAACACCGATTGCCAGACCAGGTCGTGACGAAACCGCATCTTCTCCGCCGCGCAGTCCAGCACATCGGTTGTGAGAGCTTCCCGAAGCGCGGGCGCCAGCACCGCGACCGGCTGCCGCAGCATCTCCGCCACGTCGTCAGGAGCGAACGTCCGGCCCAGCACAGCCGCCACGTCCAGCACCTGGCGCGTCTGCGGCGACAGCGCATCGAACGCGCAGCGGACCAGCGTGTCCACGCACTCGGACGCTGGTGTGCTCTGCGACGTGCCGGTGATCTCCTGCGTCAGGCGAGCAACGCCGTTCTCGCAGCGCACCAGGCCCTCCCGCACGAGCCAACCGGCCAGCCGGACCAGCGCTGCGGCGTTGCCTTCCGCGCAGGCCACCACCGCGGTCAGCGCAGCGTCCGGCGTGGCGCCGAGCACGTCGGAGACCACCGCCACCGCCACGTCGTCGGGCAGTCGGCCCAACGGCAGGTGCACCATGGCCTCCCGGTCCTCCGAGAAGCGGAACAACCGCTCGAGCCGGAATGCGTCCTGACCCGAATGATGTGCCAGCACGCACACCAGCGGCCGCGTCGTCACCAGCGAGAACAGCATCCCTAACGTCCGTACGGTC
>NZ_CAUVXO010000437.1:4087-4742 GCF_963555865.1 Protofrankia sp. Cr1 | reverse complement strand
GATCTGCGACAGTCGAGGGACGACTTCGCCACGGGCGACACCTTCGCCCTGGACGAGGTCGTAGCCGAACTGAACGAGCGGCGGGCCAGGGACGAGTGACGGCCGCCAGCGACGCGCCCTACGAGGTCGCGCTGTCGCGCAGAGCACGGAGAAACCTCCACGAGGACCTGTCCCTGGAGGTCGCGGCCGCCGCACTGGAGACGATCCAGCGAGCGATCGCCATAAATCCCCACCGAGTCGGAAAGCCGTTGGACGAGCCCTTCGATGGCTTCTACTCGGCGCGCAGAGGAACCTACCGCATCATCTATCGGATCGACGCGGCTAAGCATCTTGTAGAGATCCACTCCATCCGGCATCGGCGGGACGTCTATCACCTGTAATCACTGACGAGCAATTGCGCTTCGCCTCGGCCTCCGCACGTCGAGATCGCGCTGCCGTCGCGCAGGCACGGAGAAACCTCCACGAGGACCTGCCCCTGGATGTCGCGGCCGCCGCCCTGAAGAAGACCAGCGAACGATCGCCAGGTCGGGAAACTCGCGGCGACCGTGGCGACGAGTTCCCAGCGGGCCTCGCGTGCAGCGGCCTCCACCTCGCCGACGATCGCAGCGGCTCCCACAAGCGCTTCCACCTCAGCCCGGTGGCGATGGTCTCGACT
>NZ_CAUVXO010000437.1:0-3758 GCF_963555865.1 Protofrankia sp. Cr1 | reverse complement strand
GAGGCGGGGCGCCGGTCGGCTACGGCATCAAGCTCGCAGCGACCGTCGCTCCCAGCTCCCAGCACGCCTCTCGATCTTTCGCGTCCGGGGTACCGAGCACCGTCACCGGCTCGCGCAACCGCTTCCACTTCAAGCCCGTGGCGATGGTCTCCACGCTGCGGATCGCGCCCGTGGTGTCGGAGCCACCGTGGACATACAGGGCGTAGGGGCGACCTACCGTCGCCTCCAAACAGGGGTAATAGGCTTGATCGAAGAAATGCTTCATGGCGCCGCTCATATAGCCAATGTTCGCCGTCGTGCCCAAAAGATAACCATCAGCCGCCAGCACATCTGAGGCGGAAGCCGACAGCGCCGGGCGCACCTCCACTGCCACGCCCTCGATAGCCTCATCACGGGCACCGGATAGGACGGACTCTAGTATCGCCTGCATCGTGGGCGACGGTGTGTGGTGGACTACTAGGAGCGTGGGCACAACCGATATTCTAGCGCGCGGTTTCCAGGCGATCATCTCGCTTATGTCACCGAAATGACCTATGCCTCGCGATGGGGACTCCGGTCTACTCCCGTTACAGACGTTCGCTCTGGTCTACACGGAGAAAACACGCCGCCCTGGACCCGCGCGGACCCGGCCATATTCATCTTCCGAAGGGGCGGGACGCCACGGCGGCCTTGAGTCGATCGGCGAGGGCGGCGACTTCCGCACGTAGGGCGTCGGGCTTGTCGATGGTAAAGGACCAGCCGAGTCCGGCGAGCATCTGGGCCATACCGTCGAGCCTTTCGACTCGGGCTTTCAACAAGACCCCGTCGGACCGTTCGGTCAGTGTGCCGATGGTTGGTGGCAGCCGTCGTTTCGCCTCGTCGGGCGTGGTGTGTAGTACCACGGCGACCTCATGCTTCCAGTCCACGGCCGCTATTCCCGCCAGCACGTGTTCGGCGGGGTCGAAGCCAGACGGTACGTCGTAACTGCCGTCAGCAGGACGGACCTGGGCGATGCGGTCGAGTCGGAATGTGCGGACCTCACCTCGGAGATGGTCACGCCCCGTCACGTACCAGCGGCCAGCATGGAAGACGAGCCCGTACGCGTCGAGCGAGCGTTGACCGCTGCGCCCATCCCATGCGGTGTAGTCAATGGTGACGGTACGCCGCTGGTGGGCGGCTTCGGCGAGTTCAAGCAGGACGGGTGCCCCGGGCGGAACACCTACTCGGCTGGGCGCGGTGAACCGTGTGGTGGCCGCCAGCCTGCAACAACCCGAGCAGAGCGAGCACGCGCGCCGTGGGCCGGGCCAAGATTCTCCGCCAATCCGGTCGGATGTTGTCCGGTATCAACTCTACGTTGACCACATGGCGACCTACGTACTCGTTCCCGGATTCTGGCTCGGCGCATGGGCCTGGCGCCCCGTTGCCCAACCACTGCGTGAGCGCGGGCACAATGTGCATCCGGTCTCCCTGACCGGCATGGCCGAGCGGGCCGGTCAGGCGCGGCCCGATACCGACCTGGAAACCCACATCAACGACGTGGTGAACCTGCTGGCCTCGCGGGACCTTCACGACGTGATCCTCGTCGGACACAGCTACGCCGGCCTGGTGATCACCGGTGCCGCCGATCGGCTCCCCGAGCGCATTGAGCAACTCGTCTACCTCGACACCGGCCCTCTGCCCGACGGCATGTCGCAAAACGAATTCGCACCGTCCGAGCAGCAGACGACCAATGCGGAACTCGTCGCGAACTACGGGGACGGCTGGCAGCTACCGCCGCCCCCGTGGGCGACGCTCGCCGCCCCCGTCCCCGACGTCGACGAAGCGGCCATTGAAGCGCTCACCACCAACTCGGTCCCGCAGCCTTGGGCGACCGCCACCTCACCAGCTCGGCTGACCGGCAGGTGGGAAAAGCTGCCCCGACTGGCGATCCTCTGCACCTTCACGACCGAACAGGTCCGCGCCATGGCGGCAACCGTGCCGGCCTTCCGGCACATGGCCGGCGACATCTGGCGGTACGCCGAGCTACCTACCTGGCACTGGCCAATGTTCAGCCGCCCCGCCGAGCTCGCCGAGATCCTTGACGGTGCCACCCGGTAGGTCTCGCATCGGCTCAGCGGTTTCCCGGCGAACGCACCGAGGTTTTGGTCGCAAAAGTAGTTCGGCGCGCACATCAGTGGGATGACGTCCGCGCCGGTGACGTCGGCCCGCACGGCGAGCTCTCGGTGCCGACGAGACCATCGCGGATACGCCGTATCCGAGTACCCCTCCGACGTCGACGTCGCACTCAACCTGACCCTGCCCAGCGACCAACTCACCGAAGTTGCAAACGCCGTCCGCCCATGCGGACGGCGTTTCCTCACGATCACCTACCCCGTGCCGCAGCAGGAGTGGATCGGCCGCGACGACGTCGCTCTACATTTCGTGCTGGACATGGACGGCACCTTCGGCGGCGCGAGGTCGGCGAACTGGCGCTCCACGGCGAACTACCGGCCGCCGCTACACCCTCGACAAGGGCGTTCAAGCATGCGTCGACTTCGTCCGCCTGCACACCACGGGCATGCTCGTCGTCACGATGTGAAACGCGCTGTCATCGGCGTTTCCCGGAAGTTCAGCCGACCGACGACACCACTGCGCGACAGGAAGACCACGTGATAACCGACATCCGCGAACTCCAGCAAGCCTTCGACAACGCTGAGTTGCACGCCGACACCGACCGCTTGAACACCCTGCTGGCGGATGACTTCATGTCCATCGGCGAGCGGGGCTACCAGCTCAACAAGCGGCAGTGGATCGACCGACACGCCGACTTCGCCTACCACTCCTTGGAAACAAGCGAACTGGACGTACGCCGCTACGACCACGCTGCGATCGTGCGCTGCGTCCAGCGCAGCCGGGCGTCGTGGCGTGGTGAAGTGATGACGCTGACAGTGCGACTGAGTCAGGTATGGGTGGAACTGCCCGACGGATGGCGCCTCGCCGGCATCCAGTTCAGTTCACTCGACCCAGCCTGAACGCCTCATCTGCCAACCTACGAATGTCGTACTCGGTCGATGGCGGCGACGTGATCGAAAACATGCAGCTGCATCGATAGTCGGTGGCCTCTGCCGCGTTGCCCATCGGCGGCAGGCGTCGTCGGCCGCCGACGGACAACGCGCTATAGCTGCTTCCCCGAACAGAGGAGGGTCGGCATCGCGACCATGCTACGGCCGCTGTGCGTCACACCGCCGTCGGGTCAAGGTCTGGCGGCGAGCCCTACCGCCGCGTTATCCGCGAAGCAGCGTGATCACGCGACCGCCGGGGCTGACGGTCTCGGTGATGGCGGTGCGCTCGTCGATGGCGGCAGCGCTCGGGCGCTGGTCGAAGACGGCGAGGGTGCCCGTGTCGAGTTGGAGTCGGTCGAGATAACGATCGAGTTGCTTGAGGCCCTGGCGGAGCGGGTCCGCCTTGGTCGCGCGCCAGGTCTTGATCTCGATCGCTTCGCGCTGGACGTCGCGGGTGCCGCCGGGGGTCGTGTAGGGCCAGCGAATGGTCAGGTCGACGCGGCCGGCACCGACGGCGTATTCCCGCGCGATGTAGCCGCCACCATTGACGACGCGCTGGAGGTACCCCATGAGGATCAGCTGCGGGGCGACCTCGTGATAAAAGCCGCCCTTGGAGAGGAACTCGCCGTTCTCGATCCACCACTCGGCGAACTCGGTGAGGACCTTGGGGAAGTCGAAGCTGTTGTCCGGGCGGACGAACGAACGGGGGTTGGCGGTGACGCTCTCCTGGACGCTGGA
>NZ_CAUVXO010000436.1:2682-4607 GCF_963555865.1 Protofrankia sp. Cr1 | reverse complement strand
TGAGTCGTCTGATCGACGAACGTGTGCAAAAATCTACCTCGTGATGAGCCATTGATGATCACTTTTTGCCGATGATCGTAGCCTGCCGATGATTGCTGCCTTCGGTGGCGTCCAGATCGACAACCGTGATACCGACCCGCCTCGCTTCCGCGAGTGTGACGTGGCTGATGTCGAACGGCGGACGGCGGCGGTCCTCGCGGAACTGCGTCCACGGCTGCTGGTCGGGGCGGCTGCGTCCGGAGCCGACCTGGTGGTGCTGGCCGTCGCGCGCGCGGAAGGGCTCGACGTGCGAGTGGTACTGCCGTTCGACGTCGACACGTTCCGGCGGACGTCGGTCGAGGACCGCGGGCCGCTCTGGTGTGCCCGGTATGACGGGCTGATCGCCTCGTTGAAGCCGTGTGAGTTGGAGGTCCTCGGTGAGGTCGAGGACGATGAGGTGTATCACCGCACGAATACCCGCCTGCTCGCACGCGCCGCGCAACTGAGACGAACACCCGCGGAGGAAGTGGTCGCGCTGGTGCTGCGTCCGATCGTTTCGCACCGCGCGTCGGTTGCCGACGATCTGGTGGACAAGGCCAGGGTTGCGGGTCTTCCCGTCGTCGAGGTGTCCACTCTCGGCTGACCGTGGTCCAACGGGCTGGCGGACGCACGGGCTGGCGGACGAACAGGCTGTGCATAATGGCTGCGTGACCATGTCCGCGCCGCGCTTCGCCGAGCTGATCGCCGGGGTTGTCGCGCGCGCCGACGCGGGGGTTTGTTGTCGGTGCCCTCGCGTGCGCTGACGTCGGCATTGCCGTCCTGACGTCCCTGGCCTGGTCGTCCGACCGGTCCTGCACGCGAGGGACCGTTGTCGGAGAAGCCCTGATCGGTTCTGCCTGACCTGTCCAGATCAGGCGGCATTCAGCTGAGGCATCCACCAGGTTGCTGTTTGACGACCACGTGGGCATACGGCCTGTGTCCGGTATCACCCGGTATCGTGCTTCTCCTGTTTCTTGTGTCGTCGCCTGCCATCCGCCAGTCAGCACTGATGTGAGCACAAAGGGGTGTCATGGTGAGTTATGACCATAGCGCTCAGCGTAACAAAAGGTTCTCCGGTGGCCTCGTTGCCCGGGCGCGGACGTTCAACGAGTGGACCGCGGATCTGCGCGCTGCCGGCTTCTGGCTCTGCCCAGCCAGCTGCGGGGTGCCGGTAGAGCTGCGCGGGCTGCGGCCGGATGGGTTCGGCTTCCATCTGCGCTGCCGCGGCGTGCGGGTGACACTGTCGTTGTTTCGCCCCGGGCGGGCGATGTGGCAGCTGCCGCACTGGGACCCGAGGTGGACTCCGGAGGAAGGTCTGTCGCTCTGGGTGAACCATCGGATCGATCATCCATCGTCGGGGTATCGGACGTTCGGGAGCCGGGTCCTGTCCGCATCGGACCCGGGCGGCGATGCGTGCGGCGGCGATGCGTGCGGCAGCGGTTCGAGGCGCCCCGGCGTTGTTCCCGCCCCGGCGTTGTTCCCGACCGTGCGCGGATGGTTTTCGACCGCGAGGAGGCTCCCGACCACCAGGTGCTCTTCGACGGTGGCCGGGAATGCGGCTGGCGTGGCCACGAGGCGGGCCTGCTGAGGCCGGCTGCTGCGGCGACGCTGTTCGCCCGGCTGATGGCCGAGGTGGACGTGGCCCGTGGTGCCGGCCCGGCGGTGGTACGGGTACCCCACGCAAGGGCGGGAGAGCCTCCGCTGGCTCCAGTCAGGACCAGCTGAGCTGAAGGGTGACCTCCGGAGCTGCGCAGGACGACGATCGTGTTCTCTTCGGCCGGGGCCGGCTCGTCACGCCCGTCCGGGTCTGCGGTAAGCTTCAGAAGCTCCAGGGGGTGTAGCTCAGCCTGGTAGAGCGCCTCCCTCGCACGGAGGAGGCCAGGGGTTCGAGTCCCCTCACCTCCACC
>NZ_CAUVXO010000436.1:0-2507 GCF_963555865.1 Protofrankia sp. Cr1 | reverse complement strand
AGAGTAGGCATGTTCGAACCCTCGTCAGACAGCTGGCGGAGGTTCGCTGCTTCCTCGGGTGACCGACCCTTGGATCGCTCGCTGGCCTGCCAGTGGGTGCTGTTCGCCAGTGCTGTCATGGGGTTGCCGAAGGCAGCCTCATGATCGTCGGCACTAGTCTCCGGATCAGTGACCGCTGCCGGTTGCTCGGGTATGAGCAGCCGGGCGAATGGTTCGGTCAGGTCGGCGCCGTCCACCTGGTTGCGGATCACCCAGAAGTGGGTGAACACGGCCTGGTTGAGGGCTCGGCGGTCTTCCGCGGTCAACGCCTGACCCCGCACCCAAGTCTCCCATCAGTGAGCCACAAGATTTATCACATGTGGCGCACTGACTCCTTGAGGCCGCCTCTCCACTGGGCGCTCTCAGTGACGACCTGAAAGCCCCTCCTGTTGCCGCCGTCATCCCGCCAGCAGGCATCACGGTCGCCAGTTCGTCCACCACGGCCCCTCGTTCGCTCCCCCCCAGCGACCCGCCAAGCACCGTGCCGATGCCTGCGTCAGCCTCGGATCCGTAATGTCAGTAAGTGGATACCACTTGTGCATCGAGGATGAATCCTGTCAAACTCGGGCACGGGTACGCTGCTGAGTCCTGCTCCAGGAGCTGTAGGTGACTGTCGTTCGTGCCAGCCGGCCGTTTATCGACATCGGGTGACAGTAGGGGGACAAGTGGATTTGCTAGCCGGCTACGACGGCGTCTCCGCGGCATCCCGAAGCGTCCTCAACCAGCGGGAGGTTTTCATCGGTGTCCGTACCAGGATCGGTGCGGTTGGGGAAGCAGCGAGTGTCAGCGTCGGTCACCCGGAGGTGAGTGCCGGTGTCGACGCGTTTGTGGCAGGCTGGACGGGGGCGTTGGCGGCGCTTGGGGCTGCCTCGGAATTGCTCGGCGGACAGATCGAGTCGGTGGTGAAGACCCTGGGGTCGGTGGACGCGGGTCTGGGTCAGGCCGTGTCAGGGCTCGGGTAGGCGCGGGTGGTAGTGGATGCGCCGGTGTTGGCTCGGCCGGCGGGTAGCCCGGAGGAGATCGAGGTGACGGCCGGTGGTTGGCGGCAGGCCGCCACGGCGCTGGGTACGACAGCTGATGAGCTGCGCCGCGAGCCGGAGCGTTATGCCATGGTTTGGCAGGGTTTATCGGCCGGTGCGGCGGCGTCGTCACTGGGGAGTATCGCGACTATCGCGAATGAGGTTGCCGATGCGCTGATGGCCGGGGCGAACGCCTTGACGACCTGGGCCGGGGCCTTGCGGGCGGCGCAGGGCACCGTCGGTGTCCAGCAGGGGCTGGCGGATGACGCTTACGAGCGGTATCTGCGTGCGGTGGCTTCGGCGTCGACCGCGTCGACCGCGTCGACCGCGTCGAGCGGGGTGATGGCCGTGAGTCTGGCGTCGACGTCCGGCGGTACGCCACAGTCGAGTGCGCAGGCGGATTTGGAAGCCGAGCTTGCCTCCACTCGTCGGGTGGCGGCTGCTGCCTGTGATCTGGATGCGGAGGCGGCCCGGTGCCGGCGGGCGTTGGAAGACGGTTTCCGGTCCGGTCGCCTGCCGCCGTACCGTGCGCACGAGTCGCTCGATGATTACACCCAGTCGGTTATCACCTTCTGGGCTACGAAGATTCCGGCGCTGTCGGAGGAGCCGGACACGGTGGCCTCGGTGGTCTGGGGCATCATGACCGCCGGCCAGGCGGCCTTCATCGGCTCCGTCACTGTGGCAAAGGCGGCGGCCCTATGGGGCCATGCCGCCAACGAGCTTCCGCTGTGGGCGGTGCGTTATCCCTTCGCTCCCCGGATGGGCCTAGACCGGTGGGGCAGCCCGCTGCTGCGGGCGGCAGTCGGTGAAGAAAGCCAATTTGGATCCTTGCTGATCGGTAGCCGTCCCGACCGTACGCGGAGTCTGTGGGCGATCCAGCAGGACGCCCTCGACGTCTACCACTCCACCGCGGCGACGGATGGTTGGGAGGCGGGGGCGCGGGCCGGGGCGGTGCGGTCGCTGACCGGTGGTGGGATCTGGCGTTATGGCGGTGCGGCTGGGGGAGTAACCGCGACCGGCATGTCGGTCCTCAACGTGGCCTCGCAGGGTAATCCGATCGACGCCTACCGGGCCAATGGTGCCGGCTATGTGGCTGATCTGGCCGAGACCGGGTTCAATGCGAGCTTCACGGCGATGATGGTGTGCCCGAACCCGGTGACCGTGGGTGCGACGGTGGTGACCGGGGTGGCTTGGGCGGGGCTGCAGGCTTACGACCACTGGGACGACATCACCGGAGCGGTATCGCATGCTCCAGATCTTGCTGGTAAGGCGATTGACGCGGGCGCGACAGCTGTGGCCCACAGCGCGCGCAAGGTCGGGTCCTGGCTCAACCCTTTTGACTGATCTGCTATATATGTCCACAATCGGCTACGTAGTGCATCAGGCAGTGCATCAGGGTGTGTGCCCCAACCGCCGACCGCAGGGAGATCCCAGGACGATGACCACCAC
>NZ_CAUVXO010000435.1:3477-5229 GCF_963555865.1 Protofrankia sp. Cr1 | reverse complement strand
CCCGGCACCCGCAGGAGCTCGGGCCGCTGCGTCCGTGCACGATCTCGTCCAGCTGGCTGGTGGCGACGAGCCGCAGTCGCGGGCCGGTGGCCTCGGCCGGGGCGTTCGCAAGGGCGCCCGGTTGGGTGACGGTGACGGTGACGGGCATGAGGGCGCTGGCCGGGCCGGAGCAGGTCAGGTCCGGGGTGAGGGCAGTCAGGGGGGTCGCGGTCAGGGTCACGGGGGGCACGGTGTCCTCCTCCTGGGTGGCCGTCCGAAGGCCACCTTGCGGACCACAGGGTGTCGAAGCGGGAGCCTACGGCGCCATCGCCTCTTTGAGCCTGTTACTGCCTGGTAAAGATGGTCTAGTCACGGGTGGGCATGCTTGCCATGTCACACCATCCTTGACGGCCATGGTGCGCCTGGTGTCGATCGGTAGAGGATGACCCGGATGTCCTCCGCGGCCCCTATTCCCGACCGGGCCCGGCGCCGCCACGGCAGTGCGCGCGCCGGCCGCCTCCGCCATACCGAGCGGACGCCTCCCGGCCATCGACCCGCCGCCGAGTTCATGCTTCCTGCAGAGAAGCTCGGCGGGCAGACCTGGCGCTGGGTTCCGCACGGGCGGGGCCTGCCCACAGAGGACTGGGTCGCCCGCCACCGACTGCTGGTCTGGATCCTCGCCATCCATCTGCCGATCATCGTCGGCTGTGCCTCATATGAGAAGTTCGGTGTCTGGCAGGGGCTCGTGTCGGCCGGCCCGGCGGCGCTGCTGCTCGGCGCGGCTGCACTGCCGGGTATCCGCCGGTTGCGCGCGCTGGCCACCAGCCTCGGCCTGCTGTGCAGCTCGGTGGTGCTGGTCCACATCTCGCATGGACAGTCCGAAATGCATTACCACTTTTTCGTGGTCGTCGCGTTGATAGCCCTATACGAGGACTGGGCGGTCTATCTGCTGGCAATCGCGTTCGTGTTCCTCGCCAACGGCGCGGTCGGCGACCAGATCATCTCCTATCGGCATGCAGACTCCCCGTGGACCTTCGCCGCGATCAGCGCCGCATTCATCTGCGCGTTGGCGGGCGCTCAAGTGATCTTCTGGTATTTCAACGAGCAGTCCCGGCGCCGGGCCGAGCACTATCGGGCGCAGCTCTACGAGGGTCAGCAGAGCCTGATGGCTCGTCTGGAGGAGACTGACCGTATCCGAAGCGATCTTGTTGCGACGGTCTCCCACGAGTTTCGGACGCCCCTGACCGGCATCCGCGGAACCCTGCTCACGATCAAACGTCGGCGTGACCGGATGTCGCCGGCGCAGCTCGACGACATGCTCGACTCGGCTGTCAACTACTCCGACCGGCTGTCCCGGTTGCTGGAGAACATGCTCACCGCGGCAACCGCGACCGGCACGGAGGAGAACACCGTCGCGGACCTTCCCGAGGTCGTGAACGAAGTGCTGGCGACGCTGGCCTACTCACCGACCACCGCGGCGAACGTCAGCGTCGACCTGCCGCCCCAGCTGTCGGTGCGCATGGCCCGCCAGGCGTTGCACCAGGTGGTCGCCAACCTGGTCGACAACGCGCTGGTGCACTCCTGGCCCGGAGCGCCCGTCCGGCTCATCGCGGGTCGGGTCGGCGATGAGGTGGTACTGCGGGTCCGCAACCCCGGTCCCGACCTCGACCCGGCCACGATCCGCCAGCTCTTCGAGCCGTTCACCCAACGGGACGGGACGGCGACCCGTGAGATCGACGGCGCCGGAATGGGCCTCTACGTCGTCCGGCGGCT
>NZ_CAUVXO010000435.1:1908-2920 GCF_963555865.1 Protofrankia sp. Cr1 | reverse complement strand
GCTGGTCGGGCAGCGCTCGCCGGTGGCGGTCGGGCGGCGCTGGGTGGTCCGCAACACACCCTGCCAGTGCCGCGGGGCCTGGACGGGGAGTCACGGCCCGGATTTGCGACCGCGCCGGTCCGGCCGAGCCGCTCGCTACCGATCGACCGGTCCGGATGATCAGCAGCTGGCCGTCTGCAGTCGCAGGTTGACAAATTGCTTCAGGCTGTAACTGGTGTCCTCAGGCGGCGACTGGAGGACCACGGTACCGACCCTGATCGACTTCAGGCACTCGTACGTGTACGAGATGTTGGTAAACCCGATCGTCTGGAGAGTGTCCACGGCGTCACGGAGCATCATCCCTACAACGATGGGAACGGTCGCGCAGTCGGCTGCCTGCAGTTTCAGGCTCACCGGGGAGGTCGTGGCGATCCGACTACCCGCAGACGGTTCCTGGCTCACCACGTTGTCGATGTTGGGTGACCGGTAGCAGTCGTACTGGTGAGGGATGTTGGTGAAGCCGGCCTTTCGCAGCGCTGCCGAGGCATCGGCCAGCACCATGTTGCGCACGTCCGGCACTGGCGCGCGTGGGGGGTCCGCCGGCGACGGTGACGGCGTCAGCGTCAGCGTCGGGTCCGCGGAGGCCGCACCGGCTGGCAGCGCGGCTGCGGAAGCCACCACGGAAGCCACCACGGAAGCCACCGCGGACGGCACCACGGACGGCACCGGGACGCCCTGCGCGGACGCCGGCCCGGCCGGGCCACGATCGTCCCCGCCGAGGCCGGCGGCAAGCGTCCACGAGCCGAGGCCCACGAGCACGGCCCCTACGACACCCGCCGTGAGCAGCGCGCGGCCGCGTCCGAACCTCGTACTGCGGCCATCCGTCCACGCGACCGCGATGGGCACCGGCCGCGGCGCCCGCCTGCCAGCCATCCGGACGGGTTCGGATTCGTACCCGTCGGTCAGGTGGATGGCGGTCGAAGGCAGCTCGGGGATGAATGGTTTCGCCCGGTGTGCCCGGCCCGTCGGCGCC
>NZ_CAUVXO010000435.1:0-1680 GCF_963555865.1 Protofrankia sp. Cr1 | reverse complement strand
GCAGCGCATCCCACAGCGGCTCGGCGAGACCCTCGATCGGTGGCGGAGGGTCGAACGCGTGCGCCCGGATCATGGCGATCGGGTTCGGCGCGGCAAACGGGGGCCGGCCGGCGAGCAGTTCGTACAGGACGACGCCGGCACTGTAGAGGTCCGCGGCGGGCCCCGCCGGCCTGTCGGTGGCGAGTTCCGGCGCCATGTACATGGGCGTGCCGATCGTCACGCTGAGCCCGGCCGCCGACCGTCCCTGGGTGAGCCCGGCGATCCCGAAGTCGGTCAGCATCGCCCAGGGGGTATCCCGGCCGGTCGTGTCGAGGAGAATGTTCGCGGGCTTGACGTCCTGGTGGACGACACCGGCCCGGTGTGCCACCGCCAGGGCCGACAGGACCTGCGCAATCAGATCGACCGCTTGCGCCTGCGGGAGCCGACCGCGCTCGCGCAGGTAGCCGCGCAGGTCCCCACCGTCGACGAGGTCCATCACGATCGCGAAGGTGCCGCCCTCGGCCACGACGTCGCGGACCTTCACCAGGTGCGGGTCGTCCAGAGCCAACAGCACCCTGCGTTCGCGCAGAAAGCGGTCGATGAAGGCCGGGTCCTCGGCCAGCTCGGGGCGTAGCACCTTGACTGCGACCGGCCCCTGGTCACCGGTGCCGTCGTCGAGTCGCTCACCCCGCCACACCTCGCCGCCGGCGCCCCGTCCCAGCGGTTCGTGCAGGACGTACCGAGAACCCAGTCTTCGCATCGCCTGTATTCCCCCTTATGGGCATATACACCGATGACGTGACCCTACGTCGCGCCTGCCGTTGCGCGAGGGAGAATGGTCGATTTCCGCCATCACGTGGGAGCGGACCGTGGTGGTGGCTACCCGACGCATCCTTGTGGCGCAGCAAAAGGGGTACTCTGCGCCACCAGTCACGTGATGGAGGGGAACACGTGTCCGCAGGTGACAGTGGCTATGGCGAGCGTGGCCATAGCGAGCGTGGCCGGATGAGTCCAGGTGACCGCTCGGCTTTTGAAGCACTCGGGACGATCAGAATGTATCGAAATGGTGACATCCTGTTGCGGGAAGGCGATCGCGCCGACCTGACAATGATGATTCGATCGGGGCGGGTGAAGATTGTGACCGTCACTGAAAGTGGCTACGAGACGCTGCTTGCTCACCGTGGCCCCGGTGACCTGATCGGCGAAATGGCGGTCATCGACGGCGAGACCCGCTCGGCGTCGGTGGTGGCGCTGGAGGACGTCGAGGTCGGGGTGGTGTCCGCTGAGACCTTCAGGGCCTTTGTAGATGATCATCCCGAGGTGGCGCGTGTCATGGTGGGCTCGATCGCCCAGCGGCTGCGGGAGTCCGACCGCCGGCGCTCGGAGCTGGGTGCCTATCCGACCGCCGTCCGGCTGGCCCGCCACCTCCTGGAGCTTGCGCAGCGGTACGGGCAGACCCAGCCCGACGGCGGTGTGGCGATCACGCTGCGACCGACCCACCATGACCTCGCGGCTGCGATCGGCGCGTCACGCGAGTCGGTCGGCCGGGACCTCAGCGCCTTCCGTTCCCAGGGAATGATCAGCAACAGGGGGCGGACGATCGTGGTCTCGAAGGTCGAGGAGCTGCGCGCGTTCGCGTACGGCGAAACAACACTCCGCTGAGAGTGCCCGGTAACAGGGGCGTGCCCCTGTTACCGGGCA
>NZ_CAUVXO010000434.1:0-4449 GCF_963555865.1 Protofrankia sp. Cr1 | reverse complement strand
CTGAATAGCGCACCCCGTCCACCGAGATGGTGGCGTCCCGGCAAACCTTGCGGGTTTCCCCGAACGCGGCCGTGAACGCCCGCTCGGGCAGTGGGTGCAGCCGACTAAATCGGCCGCGCCCCGGTAATTACCGGTGAGGTCGTACGCCTCCAGGATCTCCATGACCTCCTCGTAGGTCTTCATGCCCGCCGAGTCAACCGGCAGAGCTGGTCACGTTGGTGGGGAGGGGTCGTGTCCGCCAGCGGGGAGATCTACCGTCCGTAAATGGGGAGATCTCTTGACCGCCTATGGGGATTTTCTCGTGTCCGTCGACACTGCAACAAGTCACTGATTATGACGGCGGGCCACCTTGCCGAGGCCCTGCCTGGGGGGTGCCCCTCCTTACCTTGACGTGGGTCTTGACACATGCTTGCAACAGGGTCATTCTCATCGAGACCACCTTGTCGCATTCCCGGCCTCGACGGCTCCAAAAGGGGCTTGAGGATAAAGGTCCCAACGGGCAGAACGAGTTCACGACCCGGAAGAGCTGGAGCTGTAAATGAAGACTCCTGACGTCCTGATCAATGGGCTGGGTTCTTTCCTGCCTGATCGGGTGTCCATCGAATGGGCGGTGGAGCGGGACCTCATTGATGGAACGGACGCGGAGCGGCACGGGATCACAAGCGTCACCGTCGCCGACGACTTACCTGCGCCGGAGATGGCGGTGCGGGCGAGCCGGCAGGCTCTGGAACGGGCGGGGCAGACTGCCGAGTCGCTGAGCTTGTTGCTCTATGTCAGCGTCGTGTACCAGGGCCCCCACAGCTGGTGCCCTCAGTACCACGTCCAGCGGCATATAAGTGCGGGTCAGGCCACGGCTGCCGACGAGATCCGGCAGGGTTGAATGGGGCTGTTCTCGGCGCTGGAACTTGCCACGAGTCATCTCCTGGCCTCTGACGAGCACGAAACGGCCCTGGTGACATCCGGTGACAACTTCACCTCGCCGATACTGGATCGCTGGCGTTTCAGCCCGCATTTCGTCATGGGCGACGCCGGTTCTGCTGTCGTCCTCAGTAGGCGAAAGGGCTTCGCCCGACTCAAGCCGATCAACGCGGTCACGCTTCCCGAGTACGAAGCGATGCACCGTGGACCCGAACCCCTGTACCCCCCTGGGGCTACCTCGCCGGGCAAGCTTGATTTTGGCAACTCCAAGGACCGCTGGCTGGACGGTCCGGACCGGGACCCGGCTGGCCCGCTGCAACTCATAGCGGCGCAGGACAAGCTGGTGAGCCGCACCCTCGACGAGGCCGCGATCACGCTGGACGACATTACCCGGGTCGCCTACGCCAACGGGTCCCGGGAACGGGTCCACGACCGCGCGATGGTACCCCTCGGCCTGCCGATGTCCCTTTCGACATGGGAACAGGGGCGCACCGTCGGCCATATCGGCGCCAGCGATCAGATCGTGGCCCTGGAGCAGTTTCTCGCAGACGGCTCCCTGCAGCCCGGCGACCACTTCCTGATGCTCGGCGTCGGACCAGGACTGAACATCGCCTCCGCCGTGATCGAGATCATCGAAACTCCGCACTGGGCCGACACCTCTTAGAGCGCCCGGCAATAGGGGTGTGGATGAAGGAGCGGGGCTGGGGTGCGTAGATCGCGAGGCGGAGGAGGGAGGCACCGGAGGTGTTGGGTGTCGACCGACGACAACGTGGCGAGGTGCGTGCCCCAGCCCCGCGACGCCGCGTCCCCCTATTGCCGGTCGCTCTTAGTCCAACGCTTCCAGGACGCCGCATCAGCATCCAGCTGACCGGTGGCCGCCATGGTGGTCCCATGGCGGCCACCGGCTGAAAAGCGGTACTGGGGGCAGCCGTGCCGGCGGCCTGGCCGCGGGTTATATGGGCTCGCAGAGCTGCGCGTCACGGTTTCCCGTGACCACGGTGAACCGATGGCCCTCTGGTATCAGAGAATGATGACCATCGCCGATGATGGGAGGAATGAGTATGAGGGTGAACGGGGTCTATATCCGTGGAATAGGTGTCGTCCTCGGTGAGCCTATGAAAACGGAGCGCGCAATCGCGGAAGGCCTCTACGAAGAGGATTTGTACCGGATTAGCAAGCTTACGCAAACACACGTCGCTGGTGACATCCCGGCCCTCGCGATGGCTATCGATGCGGCTAAAGAGGCGCTCGGCAGATCGGGTCTAGACATCAACGACGTCGATGCTCACATTCACGTGGGCAACCCTCAACAGGGGGCACGTGCTGAGGGAGTTCCTCTTTACGGGTATGTCCTCCGCGAACTCGGTGGCGATGATATTCACGCCACGGAGATCAGGCAAGGATGCAATGGGATTTTTGGCGCCATCGATGGCGCTGTTGGCTTCCTGACCGGTGCGGCGAACTACGCGAGCGTGCTGATCACGGCTGGCGAGAATTGGACGTCACCACTAATTGACCGCTGGCACGCTGGGCCGGATATTATTTTTGGTGATGGCGGCGTTGCTGTCGTACTGAGCAGAGAGAGCGGCTTCGCTGAGATAGTATCTGCCAATTCATCTACACTTCCCGAATTCGAGGAGTGGCATCGGGGGGATTCTACGCTGCTGCCGCAACGGGATCTCGTGTATACGGTGCCAGACCCGGCGAAGTACGTGCAGGAGTTCATGCGCAAGGGCATCTCTCTTCCGGAGATAGTAGAGCGGTGGTCCAAGTTCTACTTTGATATTTGCTATCGGTCGCTGGCCGATGCGGACATCAATGCTTCGGATATAGCAATGATCATTCCGAGTAATTCGGACGGTCGCCAATTCGAACAACTTCTGTTTGATCCGCTCGGTATCCCCGTCTCGCACTCTTCTGTAGATTTTGGTCGCGGCATCGGCCATGTGGGAGCCTGTGACCAGATGATTTCACTGGAGCATTTCGTGAGCGCCGGGAAGTTTGCCCCGGGAGATTACGTTCTGCTTGTTTCATCGGGGCCCGGGATAACATCTAACAGCATGGTCTTGAGAATTACCGATGTTCCAGCGGCAGTGAATCGTTAGGTCAAGGCGAAGGCTTGCTTCCGCAGGCCGGAGAGTCGGTGAATGATGAGGGACATAACGGACTCCGTTGTGCCTGGCTATCAGATCGCGGTCATCGGAGTGGCTGGCCGCTTCCCGGACGCCGCGGGCCCGGATGCCTTCTGGGAGCTACTGCGGAGCGGAACCAGTCCGATTCGCCGGATGCCGCCCTCCCGTCAGGACTTGATGGGCGTCGACCTCTCGAAGCCGTCACTCGAAGACGAAGGTATCTGGCACGGTGGATTCCTGGAAGAAGTCGATAAATTTGATCCGGGGTTCTTTCGCGTCACACCGCGGGAAGCGGCTTTCATCGATCCCCAGCATCGACTCGCGCTGGAACTAGCATGGGAGGCACTGGAGGACGCGAGGATCGTCCCTGGCCAGATGCGCGATCTGCGCACCGGCGTCTTCGTCACTGCCAGTTCGGACGACTATGCCATTTTGGCGGGCAAGCTGGGTGTAAGTGCCATCACGCAACACACGCTGATGGGATTGCATCGTAGTATGGTGGCGAATCGGGTGTCCTATACGCTTGGACTGCGTGGCCCGAGTATCTCTATAGACACCGGCCAGTCATCTTCGCTGGTGGCGGTTCACCTAGCCTGCGAAAGCCTGCTGCGAGGCGAGTCGGAGATAGTCCTCGCCGGTGGGGTGAACCTGAACATCGCGCCAGAAAGCATCCTCCGGGTCGCGCGGTTCGGGAGCCTTTCTCCGGACGGGCGCTGTTACACGTTTGACGCCAGGGCAAATGGATACGTTCGCGGCGAAGGTGGCGGCCTGGTCATCCTCAAGCCACTGGCCCGAGCGATCGCTGACGGGGACCGCGTTTACTGCGTGATCAGCGGAAGTGCCGTCAACAACGATGGTGGCGGCCCGGGTATCGCCGTACCCGACCAGTCGGCGCAGGAAGAGGTGCTGCGGCTCGCTTACGAACGGGCGGGCGTTGACCTCGCGGACGTGCAATACGTCGAGTTGCATGGGACGGGGACCAAGGTCGGCGACCCGATCGAGGCGGCAGCCCTGGGGGCCGTGCTGGGCGCGGCGAGGACGACGGATCATCCCCTGCTGGTTGGCTCGGTTAAGACAAATGTGGGGCACCTGGAAGGCGCGGCGGGTATCACTGGCCTGATCAAGGTGCTGCTAGCCCTCCGCCATCGGGAGCTGCCGCCGAGCCTGAACTTCGAGGTCCCGAATCCGCGTATCCCGCTTGAAGAGCTGAACCTGCGGGTGCACACGGAACTGGGGCGATGGGCTCGCCCAGGTGAGCCGCTGACCGCCGGGGTGTCCTCTTTCGGCATGGGGGGGACCAACTGCCATCTCGTGCTGCGAGAGGCCCCGCGCACCGGTGAGGTGTCGCTTCAGCCCGGTGATGTGGTGTCCCCGGTGTCCCCGGTGCCGGCCGTGGTGG
>NZ_CAUVXO010000433.1:0-4454 GCF_963555865.1 Protofrankia sp. Cr1 | reverse complement strand
TTGTCAGTCGGGCCCGCGCTTCGTCGTTGACCTGGGCAGGGGTGGCGCTCCCGAGCCGGTCGAGGAACGGCGTGAGCGCTCCGGGGCCGGTGACGCTGGCGGGGATCAGGGCGCCCAACGCGTCGGCGGTGGCCGGTTCGACCTGGCCCAGCTGGGCGTAGTCGGCGAGGCGGGCGTGCAGTCGCGCCGGTGTGGTGGTCCAGCCGGCGAAGTCCGCCGGGCTCAGACCGCCGACATCGAAGGTGGTGGGCGGCGCGGCCGCGCAGCCGGCGGCGTCCAACTCCGGAGTGAGCGTGACGGTGAGGGCGCCGTCCGCACCGGCCTCGCCGATGGTTGTTCCGTCGAAGCGGGCGAGTTGTCGTGGTGTGACCGCGCCGGGGGCGTCGGCGGTGACAACCGTACGGACACTCGTGATCATCCATCCGTGGCTGTCGGACAGCGTCGCGTTGACGGCGGCGGTGACCGGAGCTGCGACCGGGGTGGCGGTCGTCGCGGTGAGGACTCCGGCGATGTCGAGGGCTTCGTAGCCGGGAACGCCGTCGTCGAGGTTGGTCGGTGTCGCGGTCAGCGTGGCGCTCTCGACGGTGATGACAGGGCAGGCGGTCGACGGCGTCGGCATCGGTGTTCCGGGCGCTTGTGGCTGTGATGTGACTGTGATGGTCGGTACGGGTATGGGCCCGCTGCCCGGCGCCGGCGTGCCGGCCGTGGCTGCTGTGGGCAGCGCGATCACTCCGCTGTCGCTGTAACCGGTCGTCCAGGCCAGCACCGCCCGGACGTAGTCGTCCGACGGGTTGTACGCGAAGACCGCCGCCCGCAGCTGCGTCGGGTCGGTCAGGTTGCGGTTGTACGCGCACAGATAGCCCGCGGTGGCGAGGGCCGCGTCATCGATGTTGTTCGGGTTGCGCTGGCCGTCGTCGTTTCCGTCACGGCCCGATCCCTGCCAGGTCGAGGGGATGAACTGCATGGGTCCGACGGCACGGTCGAAGAACGTGTCACCGTCCCAGTTACCGCCGTCGGTGTCCAGGATCAGGGCGCGTCCGTCGTTGCCGTCGAGGGGCAGTCCGACGATCGACGGCGTGATCGTGCCGTCGGCGCTGATGGAACGGCCGGCGCCGTGGCCGGATTCGACCTTGCCGATCCCGGCCAGCAGCGGCCAGGCCAGCTGGCAGCCGGGCCGCTCGCGCGCGGTCCGCTGCGCCGCCTTCTGATACGCCGTGAGGACCCGGTCCGGTATCCCCTTGTCACCGGTACCGAGTGTCACGACCACACCGGCTCCGGTGGCCGCCGCCACCGCCAGGCTCTGCGTGCTCGGCGTGGAGCCATCGCCACCAGAGGTGCCGGAACCGCCCGAGGTGACAAGCCTCGGCATCGGGAAGCTTTCGCCGTCGGCCGGCGGTCGCGCCGGCCCGGGAGGTGGGCCTGCGTTGGAATTCGCCTGCGATGTGGCCGCGGAACCGTTGATGAGAAGGAGGGTCGCGACCGCGACCACCGGCATCGTGAGTACCCGCGCCCGATGCATTGTTGACTGATCTTGACTTTGCCGGTCGAGTACGGTAGCAGCGACGGCATGCCGCCGATTCAGCCAGACCCTCATCGGGCCCCGGCGGTGCTTGCTCACGGCGGGTCTTCACCTCATCGAATGGCTGGGTTCTCCGAGCGGCTCGCGCCGGCGCCCGCGGATGGCACGGGTAGGAGCGATGCGAATCCAGCTGCACTCTGCCACACTGGGTGGCCGTCAACCGCGGCAACGGTGTCTTATCTCGGCGTTGGTGCCAACTTTTGGGCTGGCGACTTTCGCCGGCCAAGCTTCGTTTCAGTCTCGGCAACTTGTTGTGTGTTGATTGATTGACAGTAGGTTTTTCTTGAGGTGAATCGGCGGCGGTCGACCGCCGGTGGCGGTCCGGGTGGTGCCGTGCCGGCCGTAGTCGTGGGTGCGTTTCTCACAGGCGTCGAACTCGATCGGCAGCAGCGGCTGGGTCCGGTCCGGCGCCTGGATTTGCGTCTTCTCGTCCACGCTGAGCGCGACAGCTCCACCGGGCGCATCAAGGTACAGGCCGACGATGTCGGTGATCTTCTCTGCGAAGGCAGGATCCTCGCTGACTTTGAAAGTGCCCTGCCGGTGCGGCTTCAGCCCGTTGTCCCGCCACAGCTTCGCCACATAGTGGAAGGACACCCTGATACCCGTGGTGCGGGTGATGAACTTGGCCATCTCCCGGCTCGACCAATGCGACAGGCCCGTCTCCGCCGGCGGGCTGGTCCGGGTCAAGGCAAGGATCCGACTTCGAACCTTTGCCGGCATCTACTCCCGCGGTGCGGCACGAGACCGGTCAAAAAACCCGTCGATCCCCTCGGCCTCGTAGCGAGACATTCACAGATCCACCGTCGGCCGCGAGACACCGGCCAGCGCCGTAACATCCTTCTTCTGTCGACCCTCGGCACGCCACAACACGATCCGCGCCCGTGTCGCCACGTTCGCCGGCACATCCCGATCGTTTACCAGGGCACGCAACTCCACCTGTTCGTCCGTCGTCAACTCCATACTGTCATTTTATTTGACACGTTAAGTAAATTATCCAGAATCACGAGACACTAGGTTTTGCGGGCGAGCAGTTGAATTTCCTGGAACTGCCGTCGGTCTGTTGGCTCAGGCTCACGAACCATCCGGGCTACGTCGGCCAACCCGGACTCGCGCAGCATCGCGGCGAGGTGATCAGGCCACCACCGATAGGCCAGCGCGACTGTGTGATCGAAGACCTGCGTCGGGTGAGACCGATCATCGCTTGCCGAAAAGCCGACCAGAAGGTGGCCGCCAGGTGCCAGCACACGGTGGAACTCCGCCAAGATGACGGGGAGTTCCTGCGGCGGAGTGTGGATGATGGACCAACGTGAGAGTACGCCGCCCAGCACGCCGTCAGCGATGTTCAACGCGGCCATCGAGCCCACGTCGAACCGCAGGCCCGGATAAGCCTGTCGAGCTAACTCGATCATCGCCGGAGAGGCATCAACACCAAACGTCGCCAGCCCCAACTCGTCCAGATAAGCGGTGATATGGCCAGGCCCACATCCCAAGTCCGCGACCTGACCGTCCCCACTCCCACTTACGACCTCGGCGAAGGCACCCAAGATCGCGCGGTCCAAAGGCCTGCCCCGCAGCTCGTCGCGGAACAGCTGCGCATAGGTGGGGGCAGCAGCGTCGTAGGCCTCGCGGGTGACACTGCGGGCATCGTGTTCGACCATGCTCGCGACAGTAGTTTCTGGCGCTGCGGCGAGCCGAGAGAATCACGATCTTCCCTCCCGCCCGTTCGCCCGGTAATCGCTAGTTCAGAGAAGCCTGCCTGACGTGCGGCATGCTGCGGCCAGATCCCCAGCAACGACCGCGGCTGGTCGAAGTCATCGCCAACCTCAGGGGCAATACCAGGAACTTTAGGTTCGGATCAGGATTGTGGCGACGGTGGGTGGCGGTCCGGTGAAGTGCTTGTCGACTGGCTTCTTGGCGGGGAATGGGGTGCGTTTGGTGCGGCGGACGACGCGGGGGTTGGAGCGGGAGCGTTTCGGTAGGACGTGTTCGGCATCGGGCCAGGCATCGGGCCAGCCGGTTGACGCGTGCGTTCAGCTCGTCATAGCCCACCGCCGTGTCGCCGAACACGACGGCAGGCGCGGAACCCCGGCGGCGGACAGTCCGCTCGAAGACCTCGGGGAACGTGCCCTCCGGAGACACCCCCCCGAGGTCGCGATCGGTTCGCCGCCCGCAACCGCCGCACTACGCTCACGGGTGTCCGGCACGCCGTCGGGGTACCAGCCTCGGGAAAGGGGTGGTCGCAGGGCCACACGCTGACGTGCGCGGGCGAACGCCGGATGACCTGGTAAAGACGCGGGGAACCAGACACACAACCACGGTAGGAACCCGAGGCTGCCTGGACTCCGGGCCCGAAATACTCCTGACAGATCAGCCTGGATCGCGGCTCCCCAACGAATTCGGAGAATGTCATCCATGAGCCTGAACCGTGTCGTGCCCAACCTGAAGTCCAGCGACCTGGGCGAGGCAGCCAAGTTCTACACCGACGTGCTGGGCCTGGCGGTGGTGATGGACCACGGGTGGATCGTCACCGTCGCTGACCCGGACCGGCCGGAACTCCAGCTGAGCCTTATGACGAGGGATGAGACGGCACCGGAGGTGTTTCCAGTGGTGTCGCTGGAGGTGCCCGACGTGGACGCCGCCTACGCGGCCGCCCGCGCGTCGGGTGCGGAAATTCTACACGAGCTGACCGACGAGGAGTGGGGTGTGCGCCGGTTCTTCGTCCGAGACCCGAACGGGCATGTCCTGAATATCCTTTCCCACCGTTGACCCCGGACCGTCTGGGATCTGTCCGGCCGGCGGAATCAAGCGGTCAAGGCGACGGTCAGCGTTGGATGATATCTACTTCGCCCGGCGCGAGGCTGTCGACCGCAACGGC
>NZ_CAUVXO010000432.1:0-4462 GCF_963555865.1 Protofrankia sp. Cr1 | reverse complement strand
ACCGTGACCTATACGGCCTAGACGAAACCATCGCCCGCCGCCGGCTGCTGGAAGCCACAGGACTGACCCCGGTCGCCCGAGTCTCCATCGGGTTCCCCGGTCACCCCACACCGGCCGCAGCGGGGGCGACGGCGGCGGCGTTCCCGGGCCGGCTGCCCGCCGTGTTCCGCGTCCCAGCGCGTAACCGGCACTTCACCGGCCGCCAAGAACTCCTCGGCCGGCTCCGGGCCGGCCTGGCCAGCGGGACGGTCGCGGTCACCGCCTTACACGGATTGGGCGGCGTCGGCAAAACCCAGTTGGTCATCGAGTACATCCATCGGCACGCCGCTGAATACTCCCTTATCTGGTGGATCGACGCCGAACAGCCCGGACTGCTCGCTGAGCAGCTCGCATCTCTCGCTCCCCGCCTCGGCCTTGATGTTACCGGGCAGGTCGGCGACGCCGCTGCCGCTGTGCTGGACTGCCTGCGCCGCCGTGACGGGTGGCTACTGGTCTTCGACAACGCCGAACATCCCGTCGGACTCCAACCCTGGCTACCCGGCGGACCCGGTCATGTGCTGATCACATCCCGGTATTCCGGGTGGGGTGGGCTTGCCGACCGCGTCGAGGTCGACGTCCTGCCCCGCAACGAGGCGATCATCCTGCTGGCACGCAGGATTCCCGGCCTCGACCCGCAGATCGCTGGCGCGCTCGCCGCTGAGCTCGGAGACCTCCCGCTCGGCCTCGAGCAGGCCGCGGCCTACCTGGACACCACCGGTCTATCCCCGGCCGACTACCTGGCCAGGTTCCGCACCCGCCGAGAACAGATGCTCACCAAAGGTACGGATCTCGCCCACGGCGGCAGGATCGACACTGTCTGGTCCCTCGCTCTCGACCGGCTCCAGCAGCAGGCACCCGCCGCCGTGACACTCCTCGACCTGTGCGCCCACCTCGGTCCCGAACCCATCCCGCTGGCCTTGTTCGCAGACCATCCCGACCTGCTCGACCCGCCGCTCGCTGAGATCGTGGCCGGCGCTGACCCAGTTGTTGATCTTGATGACACTCTCGGTGCAGTCCTGGCTTACTCCCTCGCCCGCCGCGACACCGACACGATAGGACTCCACCGGCTGGTCGCAGCCGTAATCCGCGCCCACCAGACACCCCCGCAGGCTGATGCGCTCGTGGGCAAGGTTCGGGCATTGCTTACCGCCCACCAACCCGGCGACCCTCGGGATCCGGTCGGCTGGCCTCGGTGGGCCGTCCTTGCCGCGCAGGTCCTGACAGCCGCAGCTCTGCACCCTGACGACCCCACTGTCGACATCGGCGGCGACGCCCGCCAGCTGCTCCTGACCACCGCCTACTATCTGGACGCACGCGGGGACTACCAGGCCGCCAGCGCGCTGGGCCAGACCCTGCACGCCCGCTGGATCGCCGCCCTCGGCCCCGACCACCCCGACAGCCTCGCCGCCGCCTACCGCGTTGCCGCCGCCCACCGTGCTCGCGGTGACTATCGGGCAGCCCACACGCTCGACGAGGACACTCTGGTCCGCAGACGGCGGCAGTCCGGCGACGATCACCCCGACACCCTGCGCTTGGCGAACGGCCTCGCCCGCGATCTGCGCGGCCTGGGGAACTATCGGGCGGCCCGCGTGTTGGACGAAGACACCTTGGCCCGCTACCGTCGAGTCCTCGGTGACGATCACCCCGACACCCTGACTTCAGCGCACGGCCTCGCCGCCGACCTGCGCATGCTGAGGGAGTATCAGGATGCCCGTACGTTGGCCGAAGACACCCTGGCTCGTCGCCAGCGGGTTCTCGGCGATGACCATCCCGACACCCTCGCTTCGGCGGGCAACCTTGCTCTCAACTTGCGCATGCTAGGGGAGTATCAGAGTGCCTGTACGTTGGACGAGGCTACCCTTCTCCGCCGTCGGCGGGTTCTCGGCGACGATCACCCCCATACCCTGCGCTCGGCGGGCAACCTTGCCGCTGACCTGCGCGGCCTGGGGGAATACCAGGCTGCCTGTACGTTGGACGAGGACACCCTTGCCCGCCGCCGGCGGGTTCTCGGCGACGATCATCCCCATACCCTGCGCTCGGCGGGCAACCTCGCTATCGACCTGCGCCTGCTGGGGGACACCAAGGGCGCGGAGACACTCGAAGACGAGGTGCACCGCCGCGGAGACGCATCACAGACGCACGAGTAGGCGTTTCCCGGTTCCGGACCACAGACGACACAGACGGATACGAGGCGCTGCCAGGCGGCTGTCAGTGGACGGCGCCGGACTTTGGAATTATGAAACGGTGCGTGACTTCGACAAGATCTTTGAGGTCATGGCGACCCACGGCGGCGTCGAGGCTGCTCCGCGCGGTGCGGGTGTCGTCGGGGAGGAGCAGCCGCAGGTGGGGCCAGACGGTGACGGTGTCCAGGCCGTATTTTAAAGCGATCCCGGTTCGCTCTACTCGTGTCCGCGTATCGGGTGCGGCCGGTAGGAGGCTTCGAGCCGTTTGACATCGGCATCGTCGAGTGCGATGTCGAGGGCGGCGACGGCGTCGTCGATATGGGTGCCCTTCGTGGCTCCGATGATCGGCGCGGTGATGCCGGGCTTACCGAGCAGCCAGGCCAGGGCGACCTGGGCCGGTGGTAGAGCGCGCCTGTCAGCGACCGCGGTGAGAGCGTCGACGGTGGAAAGGTCGGCGGGGGTGTAGAGCTGGCGTGCGTACTCGTCGGTGGTGGAGCGCAGGGTGGCGTGCGCGGTGTCGCGGGTTCGTGTCAGCAGTCCTCGGGCCAACGGGCTCCAGGGGATGACGCCGACGCCGATGTCCCGGCAAAGCGGGATCATCTCGCGTTCCTCCTCCCGGTAGAGGAGGTTGTAATGGTCCTGCATGCTGATGAAGCCGCGGTGGCCGTGACGGGTGGCGGTGTGGTGCGCCTTGGCGAACTGCCAGGCGTACATGCTGCCGGCGCCGAGATAGCGGATCTTGCCGGCGTGGACGACGTCGTGCAGTGTCTCGACGGTCTCCTCGATCGGGGTGTGCGGGTCCCAGCGGTGGATCTGATAGAGGTCGACGTAGTCGGTCCCGAGCCGGCGTAGCGAGTCGTCGATGGCGGTCAGGATGTGTGTGCGGGACAGGCCCCGGTCGTGGGGGCCCGGGCCGATGACGGAACCGACCTTGGTGGCGATCACGTAGTCGTCCCGGCGGGTGAAGATCTTGCGGAGAACGCGTCCGGTGATCTGTTCGCTGACACCGCCCGAGTAGTGGTTGGCGGTGTCGAAGAAGGTGATGCCGGCCTCGGCGGCGCGCCGCACGATCGGTTCGGCGGCGTCCTCGTCGAGAACCCACGGCCGCCAGGCCCGGTCACCGACGCTCATCATTCCCAGGCCGATCCGGGAGACCGTCAGCCCGGATGCGCCGAGCCGCACATAGCGCATCGTCGCCTCAGCCTGTGGGCGCACGCTGGAGGTGTTCGTCGACCTCGCGCACGCACGTCAGGTGTGACCAGGCCGGGTCGAAGCCGGCGCGCACGCCGAAACTGCGCCGTAGACCCATCGTGTAGCGCCCTGATCGGGCCAGGTCGATCGATTTCGACAGCGCCGCGCACGCAGCCTCGGGATCTTTTGCCGTGGCCTGGGCATACGAAACGGCCTGGTGCGCATAGGTGGCCGCTCGGCGTCGCCCGTTCGCCGCCTGCTGCTGGACCAGCGCGAAGGTGTGGTCGGCCTCGTCGGTGTGGCCCGCCAAACCGTGGATCAGGGCCTGCACGCTGTCGAGGTGCCCGCGCATGCCGTACCCGTAGTTCCGGCGGGAGAAGAATCCGGTCAGGTCGCTGTCCTCACCGGCATCCAGTGCGGCTCGGGCACGGTCGATGTTCTCCGCGGCCGTGAGCTGGTGGCCCAGGGTGGCGTGCTGGTCAGCCCGCCACGTCAGCAACCATCCGCGGGTGAACGGATCGGCGTGGGCGGCCATGGCCAGCGCATCATCCAGGAGACGCAGCGCCCGACCGGGATTGCCACCTTCGCCGCCCCGCGGCGCCGATGAGTACAGGTAGCTCAGCGCGCCCAGCGCACGGGCGTACAGCGGCGGATCCTCGGTGCCGGCGGCGACCTCGCATGCGGTGGCCAGATAGCGGTAGGCCTGTGCTGGGATGTCCGCGTGGCAGGCCCACAGTCCTACCTGAGCGTGCACACCGACGACCAGATGCGCTAGTTCGCCGGACGGAGCACGCCCGTAGAGATCAAGAAGGTTGTCGGCGTGGACGACTGCCATCGGGAGCACCACCCGGGGATCGGCTGAGCGATACAGCCCCGCAAGGGCTTCGCCGACCTCGGCGTAGGTGGTGAGCAGCCCGCGATCGACGGTCGGTCCTCTCCGGGTGTCGGCTGACCACGCAGGAATTTTGATCATGGGTAAACCCGTCGCGATCAGCGCTGGAGCGTCGTGCCGTAGCGCCGTCGGCTCAGCGGTGAGTGCGGCAGCGGTC
>NZ_CAUVXO010000431.1:0-4476 GCF_963555865.1 Protofrankia sp. Cr1 | reverse complement strand
CATGGTCGCTGCTCTCCAGGTGGCCGCGGCGATCGCCGCAGAGATCGCGGAACCCGCCGGTGATGGAACCCGCCGGTGAGCGAAGGTGTCCTGATGCCGGTGTATCAGGCGTGGTTCATGAGGCTTGCGGCAGCTGCCGCGCCCAGCTATCTCTCAACGTCGAGAGTTCCTACTACGCCCAACTGCCTGACACGGTTTCGTGTCGGAGTTTGGGTGAATTCATTCTCCTGCAGAGCCGGCATGGTTCGGTCAGAATCCCGGGTGGTCCAGCGGGACCCACCCGGGACCGCTTCTCGTGTCCGCTGTCTCGTGATAACTGCTACCACCATCGTGGCCCGCTTCGGGATTGACCACGCTGATGACGCTGTGCCAGGCGACGGCTTCGGTGAGCCGTCGCACTGCACCCCCCGATCTGGGTCGGCCCTGGACCCAGCCGGTGAAGTTCTGGACCACGTGTATCCACGTGTGTCCCCTGTGTCCCAGCACCGAGACGCCGGGGCTGTCGTCGTAGACAACTGCGCGGTCGGTAATCCGCTGGCTTTCTGGCAGCGGGTCGTCCGCGCCACTACCGCTCCCACGCAGCATCGTCTGCCACGACGAGCTCAGCGGCGGACCAGTCTTGAAATAGACTGCTTCGGGACCGGACCATTGCCTGGGATGCAACTCCGTGTATCGGGCGCGAGCGCCCGGATCGAGGTCGAAGACGATTTCGATACCGTTCGCAAAATAGGCACCGACAGGAATGAACCCGAGCCTTCGGCCGAGCTGGCTGGTTCCTGAGTTAGCGAACCGACCAGCCTGTACACCAGTCGTCGCCGCAGCGCCGGCATCGGGTTGACGTGCAACGGCGGCGGCCACGGCGATGTTACCTGCCTGGCGCTGGAGTTGGAGCAACCGGTGTTCACGGCCGGTGTATCTCGCGGCGCCAGTCGACCCCACCGATGGCTTTGGCGATCGTACGCGCGTGGACGCTGGGATTTGGGATTCATCAAGAATCCGGGCTGTCGATCGCATGTCAGAGCTCCTTGTAGATCTTTTGTTTGATCAGGGACTGCCTGGACGCGACGGATCGGACAGAATATCTAAAGCAGGGCGGAATCAAGCGGTCACTGCGACGGTGCGCTGCAGCAGCTCGTCGAAGAACGCGACCTCGTAGGAGGACCCCAGTTCCTGGGCGACGCGGCCCGCCAGTGCGTAGCCTCGCTCGTTCCAGTCGGTCTGGACCTGTTCGCTCGGCCAGCAGTAGCCGTTAGCGCTCAGCCAGCGGTCGTAGTCGGCCGACCACCGGACGAGCTCGTCGCGCAGCACGTCGGTCAGTTGCAGCGCGTCGGGCGAGAGCATCCCGCTTCTCTCGCCGGACCACAGCGGAAAGGCGCGGTAGTCGGCCATCACCGTCACCTCTCGGATTGCCACACCCGTCATTTAACGCCGCAGCGGCCTTGAGCACGAGAGCATGCGCCGCGAGGATCGTGGCGTCAGGTCTCCATCAGACTTGCGGCCGTCGTGGCGCCGAGTACCGTCACCGGGTCCCGCAGCCGCTTCCAGCGCAGGCCCGTCGCGATCGTTTCCACCGAACGCACGGCGCCTGTGTTGTCGCTACCGCCATGCACGTACAGGGCGTATGGCCTTCGTGCGATCGTTTCCAAGATCGGATAATGTACGCAATCGCAGAAGTACCATCAACCAGGGCGGTCAGCCGGCCCAAGGGGTCGGCTCCTCAGCGGGTGAGTCCCTCGATGAGGAGCTCGAAAACGTTGGCCATCTCGGCGCGGGCTGTCTCGGCGTCGTTTGCCCGGGCGATGTAGAGGGCTGCCTCGTCGCTGGCCCCCATGAGGACGTGGGCGAGCGGTCCGACCGGTTGCCGCCGGATGCGGCCGGCGTCGATACCCCAAGCGAGCACGTCTCGGACGAGGCCAAAGACGTGGCGGGCGCATAGTTCCCGCCACTCGGCCCAGCCCAACACCGACGGTCCGTCGAGCAGGACTATTCGGTGGACTTCCGGCTCGACGCAAATCCGCAACCAGGCACGCGCGGCCAGCCTCAGCGCCTCGATCGGGTCGGTTGAGCCCACGGCAGCGACCTCGGCCGCGATGCGGGCCGCGACGTCCGCCTCGACGGCCTCGACGACCGCGGCGAACAGGGCGGACTTGTCGACGAACTGGTGATAGAGCGCCCCCCGGCTCACCCCGGCTGCCGCCACGATCGCCTCCGTTCCGACCGAGGCGAAGCCCTCCTCGGCGAACAGCCGCCGGCCCGCCGCGATCAACGCCGCCTGCGTCGCCGCGGAACGGTCCACCTGGCGGCGCCGCTGGGACTGCGGTTCTGGGCTTGGCAACGCGGGCACGGACCGATTCTCCTCCGTCAGCACTATTGTTTTACATACAGTCTGTCTGTATGTTTTTTGTCATGAAAGCCTCACTGTCTGTTGACGTCATCGACCTGCCCCAAGGCCAAGTCTCGTACCGCGCGGCGGGGCCGCACGCGTCCGACCGGCCGCCGGTGGTGTTCCTGCACGGGCTCCTCGTTGACGGCCAGCTGTGGGCCGCCGTGGCCGACCTGCTCGCCGAGCGCGGCGTGCGCAGCTACGCGCCGAGCCTGCCCCTTGGAGCCCACCCGACGCCGATGCATCCCGACGCCGACCTCACCCCGCGGGGCGTTGCCCGCCTAGTGCTCGACCTCATCGCAGCGCTCGACCTGCGGGACATCACCCTCGTCGGCAATGACACCGGCGGTGCGATCGCCCAGTTCGTCCTCGACACCGACCCGGCCCGTATCGGCCGGGTCGTGCTGACCAACTGCGACGCGTTCGACACATTTCCCCCTCCCCCATTCACGCTGCTCGTGCGCGCGCTCCGCCACCCGGCATTGGTCTCGATGATCGCCCTCAGCCTCCGTTCCGTGCGGCTGCGGCACGGTCGACTCGGATTCGGCCCCCTGGCGAGCAGGCCCTTCGACCCCGAGATGACCAGTGCCTGGGTCAGGCCGCTGGCCGACGGGAGCGTCCGACGCGACGTGGCGAAACTGGCCCGTGGCATCGACCCGAGGGACCTGCTCGACGTCTCGACACGGCTCGGGAAGGTAGCGAAGCCAGTCCGCCTCCTGTGGGGCGACGCCGACCGTTACTTCCGCGTCGACCTCGGTCGACGCCTCGTCGAGACCTTCGCCGACGCGACCCTCGAGACCGTTGCGGGCGGCCGCACGTTCCTCCCCCTCGACCACCCCGACCGCGTAGCCGCCACCATCCTCGCCGCGGCTTGAATCTCCCGGTGCCCAATCCCGCCGCGCATTGTTCCGTGCAGGGGTTGTTGAAGACGGTCAAAACAGGAGGAAACGAATGAAATGGCCGCGCCCGCACGCACTGCGCCGGCGGTGCCGTTGTTCCCGTGGACATACAAGGCGTACGGCCGACCCACGGTCGCGTCCAGACAGGGGTAGTAGATCTGGTCGCAGCACCCTCGCTGGCGTAGGGGTCGAGGCAATCTTGAAAAGGTGCCCGTCTCGCCCGCCCTCATCAGGGCATCAGGGCATCAGGGCCGCGGAGGTAGCCGCGCCGAGCTCCCAGCAGGCTTCGCAGCGGCCGCGTCCGGGGCGCCGAACATCAAGGTGCGATCAGCTCGACCTTCGGAAAGTACGTCCGGTACCGGACGGCGTCGCGAGTAAGCAGCCGATAGCCGGCGACGGCCGCGTGTGCGCCGATCAGGAAGTCTGGCAGGGGCGATGTCCTCGTCCCACCCCGTCGGCGGTAGTTCGTATAGGAATTGCCAGCAAGGAAGGCCGCCGGGTACGGGAGACTGTCACGTCGAAAGACCTCTGGCCGGAGCGTGTCATCGAGATCCTCTATCCGCGGATAGCGGACGGAGACCTCCGCGTAGATAATAGGATTGATGACGAGCTGCGCCTCATCCGCGGCCGCCGCGATCGCATCGGCATACCAGTCGCCCCACCGGGGATCGTCACCAAGCAGGTCGAGCAGCACGTTGCTGTCAACCAGGACGGACGTCACTCGTCGCGGGTGAACGCCATGATCTCATCTGTGGACATGCCCGGCGGAGCCGTGCCACGAAGCCGGCGCACAATGCGCTGGCCGCGCCCATCGCCCGGACCTGACTCCACGCGCACGATGTGGACGCCGTCGTCATCAAAAATAATCTTTATTTCGCTGCCCGGGAGGAGATCGGCCTTCTCTCGGATCTCTACCGGGATCGTCACCTGGCCCTTGGACGTGATCCGCATCGAGGCCTCCTACTTTTCAAAGTAAGAGCATTATGCGCCCCCGCTACGGCACAAGACTGGCGACAGGCATCGCGCTGAGTTCCCAGCAGGCTTCGCGGGCGGCGGCGTCCATCTCGCCGACCACGGTGACCGGGTCGCGCAGGCGCTTCCAGCGCAGGCCGGCGCGAGGTAGGTGACGGCGTGCGCCGGTTCGAACAGCCGCCACGTCCGCCGAGCCGCGGTCTCCTCGGCACGCACCCCAGT
>NZ_CAUVXO010000430.1:0-4496 GCF_963555865.1 Protofrankia sp. Cr1 | reverse complement strand
CTCCAGGATGGTGATGCAGGTACCCCGCAGCGGCGCGGCTACGAACTGGAGACGCTATTCGCGGACCTTTGCTGTCTCCACGAAGTTCCCTTTCGCCCCTCGTACCGCACGCCAACCGAGCAGATCGACGGCGCCTTCGAGTTCAAGGGGTTCACCTATCTTCTGGAGTCTCGCTGGCGCCGGCAACCTCCCGACCAGGGCGACCTTGCGGATTTCAAGTTCAAGGTCGACACGAAGATCGAGAGTGTGCGCGGACTTTTTTTGTCCGTGGCGGGTTTCCAGGATGAGGTGGTACGACGCTTTCCCTGGGGCGGCAGGACAAACGTCATCCTCATGTCCGGGCTCGACCTGGCGCTCATTTTTGAGACATGGCCCTTCGTCGACGCCCTCGAGGAGAAGATTCGCCACGCTGAGCAGGAGGGTGAAATTTGGTATGAACTGTCACGCGGGCGCTGACGACTAAGCCGCGGAAAGTCGGCGTGTCCGTTGTCGCTGGCGTCCGCCTGCATTGCTGGGGTGGTGGCGGTTGGCCATCATGCTTGCCCGTCCTGTCGTCCGCGAGCCTCGCCGTGACGGTGACCCGGTCGGGTGCGGTCTCGGCTTGGCCGGTGGTTCATCGCCCGTGTTCCCCGGTGTCGGCTGTGCGCTGGGAGTGGCCCGCCGTCGAGGTTCGGCACATGCCAGTCGTCGAGCGCGCGGAGCCGGTCGACGATCCGTTGAAGTAGCTCGGGATCGTCCCGGAAAACGACCGAGAACGACGCTTCCGGCCCGCCGCGCGGCGTTCGCAGCGGCAGCGGCGAATCTGGGGTGCCGAGTGTGCCGGACGTGCTGGGCTCGGATCGCGCTGCGGGTGGCGTCGGTTGCCATTCCGCGTGGATTTCCGACCAGACGACTTTGCCGCCACCGGGGGTCGTCACCGGGTACCAGGCCCATCGGGTGCTGAGCGCTTCAACCAGGAGCAGGCCGCGTCCACCTTCCCCGTCCAGGGCCGGACGGTCCTGGATCGCGGGCGGGGTGTCGGTGGCGTCCCAGACTTCCGTGAGGGCTGTGCCGCCGGTGGCGGTCCACCGGACGGCGATGATGTCGCCGGCCGCACTTGCCCGCACGGCGTTGGTGCTCAGCTCCGACACCACCAGCTCGGTGGTCTCCACGGTCGCGGCGTCGAACGCCCAGCCGCGGAGCAGACGGACGGTGGCGGCACGGGCAGCCGGCACCGCCGCAGCGTCGGCCGGGAAGCGTTCCACGGCCACCCGCACGACCGACGACGGCTGAGGGCTCACGGCGCGCTGGCCGGGTCGCGGGGCGCCGGGCACGGCCAGGCCCAGCACGGCGGCAACGTGTGGACGGCTGCGCCGGTCTGATCCTCGATCAGCTCCTTTACGGCCAGCCGCACCCCGGGACTGCCACCCAGGTGCGCCAACGACGACCACCACGGCCTCGCCCCGGTGGTGCCGTACGGCGTCCACCAGCGCCGCCAACGCGGCCGACTGGCCGTCGTCGCCACGGTTGACGAACACGGCGCCCAGCGTGAATCCGGCGGCGTCGGCGTAGGTCCGCATCTGCTGGCCCAGCGGCTCCACGACCATCCACCGCGGCGTGCTCGCCGCCGACGACAGGTAGCCGTACATGCGGGGACGCGGCGGTATTACGGGGCGCACTTGGACGTTCAGTCCACCCGGCCCCATCCGGGAGCCAGCGGCCGGGGTGGTCATTTCGGCTGGCAGGGCGCGGGCCGATGGCTCGCCACGGCCGCCGGACCAGCGGCGACGGTTCGCGAGTCGCAGCCGGGCCGCACGGCGGATTCTACCCACGCGACCAGCTCGCAGCGCCCACACCACACAATCGGCGGCTGATTTTCGCTGGCCGGTCGTCGATCGTCAGCGGCAGCGGGGTCCATTCCTGCAACACGCGCAGGTGGGCCCATTCGTGGGCGACCTCGAATTCCGCGAACGCTCCCAGCGGTCTGCCCTGGGCATCCCACACGACGAACCGACGGGCGTCCACGTTGCTCCGCCCCACTCCTAGGTCACCGGGCCCGCAGGGGTTACGCCTCGATGGCCGGGTTTGTACCGGAGAATTGTGTCGATGAGGCGGAAGCCGGATTGGGTGAGGGTGCCAGCGAGCCGCAAGTCGGTGGTGATGAAGCGGCCGATAGATGCCTGGGGAGATGCCGAGTTTAGTGCGTGGGCGATGAGGGCCTGACGGAGCAATGTCTCGTCGTAGGCGTCGGGATGGATAAGGATATCGCCGAGTAGGGCTTCGGCGGGTTCGTCTGGATGGGTGTGGGCGAGAGGGTAAACGAGGGCTATCGCGACTGTGCGCTGATCGTCTTCGGCGAGGGTGAGGCTGCATGGTTGGAAACGTTCATCTTGGGACCATCGGGCGAGTGTGTGTGCGCTGATGTCCGGAGCGGCTCCGGGGTAGGTCAGGTGATAGAGCTTGGCAACAACATCGCGAATGTTCTCGTCGGGTCGCGGATGTCGGAACCGAAGTCCGGGGTAGTCCGCTTGCGGTAGCGGAAGGCTGCAGCGTAAGAGAGCTGCGTTGTCCGACAGCGTCCAGCCGGCGGTGTGAAACAGGGCGCAGCCGTGCAGCCGAGTTGCGGGGATTTCGGCGGTGGTGATTCGCTCGCCGATGGTGCCTGCGACGGTAAGGATGCCGTCAAGGAGCGCGCGGCCAAGACCGTTGCGTTGGGTGGTGGGATGTACGAGAGGTCCCCAGATGCGGCCGACGTCGCCGGTGCCGGTTGGCCAGCGGATTGCTGCGGCGGCGGTGAGGGCGCCGTGATCGTCGTGGTGGAGTCCGAGGGTGGTGGCCGGGGCGTGTCCGATCGGGTGGAGTCGGGAGCGTACGAGGGCTGCGGTGATGGGTCGCTGGTCGGGCCAGCCCCGTAGGCAGGCGTAGGCGAGCGCGGCGAGTTCGGTGTCGAGGGCTGGGTTCGGCTGGTAGTCGACGAACGAGAGAGGGTTCATTGCCGGCCGACCTCCCGTCAGCGTGCCGGAGGTATCGGGGTGTCGGCTGTGACCTGGATGCACCGGCTGGCGTTGCCGGTCAGCGCAGCGGGGTGGAGCCGCAGCGGGAGGGTTGGCTGTCCTGGTCGTTGCGCGACAGCCACGTGGGTGAAATGCCGGCTGAACGCGGTACGGAGCTGGTCGGGGATGGTGAAGGGGCTGCGGCGTGCCGGCCGGGTCAGGATGCGGCGGGCGAGATCGTGGCGCTGGCGGGTGTCGCCGGGCCAGGCGAGATAGGCGGCTGCCGCTTGGATGGTGCGTCCCACGCGGTCGTATTCGAGGACGCTGCTGGGTCCGGCGATGCGGGTGGTGTAAAGGAGACGGCCGTCGGGGGTGAGCAGGCTGGCGAGCCGGGCGAGGAGGGCGTGGCGAGCGGCGGGTCCCTCGAGGAGGGATAGCAGGCCGTCGGTGACCGCGACATCAAACGGGCCAGGTACGTCGGGTAGATCGGGGGCGTGGGCTTGGATGGTGGTGAGCGCGATGCCCTGGCGGTGGGCGTAGGTGGCGGACAGCACGAGCGGGGTCGCGCACGCGTCGACGAGGTGGATGTCGACGTGGCGGCGGTCGAGAATCATGGCGAGGGTGGCGAGCATGGCCTCGTCGGACGCGGCGCAGATGAGAATCCGCAGCGGCCGGTTGGCGGCCAAGGGCGCGAGCGCGGTGCGGTAGAAATCGGTGTGCCATCCCGGGCTCGCTTTCAGGCCGGTGTGTCGGAACAGCCGCCAGGTCGCGTGGTAGCCGAAGCACTGGGGCTGGCAGAGCCGGCGGGCTAAAGCGAAGGCGCCGAGGATGGTCAGCCTCGCAGAGTCGACCGCAGAAGTGTCGATCATGTAGCGGTTCGGATGGCGAGGAGGTGGAACAGACGGGCGACCTGGCGGTAGGGGTCACGGCGGCCGGCTTCCCATTCGAGGTCGCAGATCAGGTCGAAGTCGGCGCCGACAGGGGTGTCACGCAGGTGGTCGGTGAAGGTCCGGACGCCGTACCAGGTGACCGTGCGCGCGCCCTGGGCGGTCAGGTGGGCGCTGATGTCGTCGACGGTGTCGGCGCGGCTGGGGACGTGGAGGCGTCCTGTCTCGGTGCTGGATTCGAGCATGGCCAGCGCATCGCTCCAGCGGCCTTCCATCCCGGGGCGCATGGCCAGCGCGGCGGCGTTCTTGCTGAGGACCGAGATGAGGCCGCCGTCGGGGCGAGCGAGGTCGACGAGCGCGGTGAGCATCGGACCGGGCTCATCGAGGTACATCAGGACCCCGTGGCAGCACACCAGGTCCCAGTCGCCGCCGATCACCCCACTCGCCTGCTCGCCGGGAGCATCGACGATGTCGACCCGCCGACGCACGTCGGGATCTTCGGCTGCGAGGGCGTCGTGTGCGGCGGTCAGCATCTCGGGGTCGTGGTCGACGAGGGTGACATGGTGGCCCGCGCGGGCCAGCGCGAGAGCTTGCTGTCCGGCACCGCCGCCGATGTCCACGACGCGCTGCCTGGTAG
>NZ_CAUVXO010000429.1:0-4502 GCF_963555865.1 Protofrankia sp. Cr1 | reverse complement strand
GTCCGTAACATCGCTCAGGTCACCACTGCCGTAGCCCAAGGTGATCTTTCCAAGAAGATCGATGTCGATGCGCGCGGGGAGATCCTCGAGCTCAAGACCACCATCAACACGATGGTCGATCAGCTGTCATCGTTCGCCGCCGAGGTGACCCGGGTGGCCCGTGAGGTCGGCACCGAGGGGATCCTCGGCGGGCAGGCCAAGGTCGAGGGCGTCTCCGGGACGTGGAAGCGCCTTACGGAGAACGTTAACGATCTCGCCGGAAATCTCACCCGCCAAGTGCGGGCGATCGCCGCGGTGACCAGTGCAGTCGCCACCGGCGATCTCACCCGGTCCATCGCCGTGGAGGCTCAGGGCGAGGTCGCCGAACTCAAAGACAACATCAACGCCATGGTGCAGTCACTACGTGAGACCACCCGGGCCAATCAGGAGCAGGACTGGTTGAAGACCAACCTGGCCCGCGTCTCCAGCCTGATGCAGGGAAGCCGCGATCTCACTACGGTCGCCCATCTGATCATGGACGAGCTGACTCCATTGGTCAGCGCGCAACACGGCACATTTTTCCTGACCGGATCCGGTCCAAACAGCTCCACCCTGCAGCTGATCGCCAGCTACGGCTACCAGACCCACGCCGATGTGCCGCGAGAGTTCAACGTCGGACAATCCCTGATCGGACAGGCGGCCCGGACGAAAAAACCGATCGTGGTCGAGCAGACGCCCGCCCACTATGTGAGGATTTCCTCCAGCCTCGGCCAAGCCGCGCCCGTCAGCCTTATCGTACTGCCGATTCTCTTTGAAGACCACGTCCTCGGCGTTCTTGAGCTCGCCTCCTTCACCCCGTTCACGCAAGTGCACCGGGACTTTCTGAACCAGCTGATGGAAACAATCAGCGTCAACGTCAACACCATCATCGCCAACTCTCGAACCGACGCGCTGCTGGACGAGTCGCAGCGCCTCGCCGGCGAGCTGCAGGCACGTTCCGAAGAACTGCAGGCTCGGCAGGAGGAGCTTCAGCGTTCCAACGCCGAGCTCGAAGAAAAGGCAACTCTCCTCGCCCGCCAGAATCATGACATCGAAATCAAGAACTACGAGATCGAACAAGCGCGACAGGAGATCGAAGAAAGGGCGCGACAGCTCGCCCTGGCATCGAAGTACAAGTCGGAGTTTCTCGCCAACATGTCCCACGAACTACGTACGCCGCTGAACAGCCTGCTGATTCTGGCGCGGTTGCTGGCTCAGAACCCAGCTGGCAACCTCACACCGAAGCAGGTCGAGTACGCCAACGTCATCCACTCTGCCGGCTCCGACCTTCTCCAGCTCATCAACGATATCCTGGATCTTTCCAAGGTTGAGGCTGGGAAGATCGATATCCACCTGGAGCGCTTCGCCCTGACGAAGCTGATCGAGGATGTCCAGACCACTTTCCGTCCCCTGACCACGGAGAAGGGTCTGCAGTTCACGGTCGATGTCGCTCCTGACCTGCCGGATATACTTTTCACCGACCAGCAACGTCTGCAGCAGATATTGCGCAACCTGCTGTCCAATGCGGTGAAGTTCACCGAACAGGGCGGGGTGGAACTTCGGATCCGGATGGCCGATGGCAGCGTGCTCGGCCGCGAGTGGCGTAGGGCCATGATGTTCTCCGTGATCGACACCGGCGTCGGTATAGCCGAAGAGAACCTGGACAAAGTGTTCGGAGCCTTTCAGCAGGGCGATGGCACCACCAGCCGTAGATACGGCGGAACCGGCCTTGGCCTGTCCATCTCCCGTGAGGTCGCGACCCTCCTCGGCGGTGAAATCCACGCCCAAAGTGAGTTCGAGCATGGTAGTATTTTTACCTTCTACCTGCCGCTGCCCACCTTCGACTCCGTGGTCGAAGAAATCCATGGTGCCGAAGAAAAACAAGGTGCCACAGTGCCGGCAGGTGTCGACTCGACGCCGGCGCCTGTCATAGCGTCCGGTGAGTGCCGCCTGCTCGTCGTCGAACCTGACGACAACGGTCTGCTGACCCTTCTCGCGCGCAGTGCGGCAGCCGACATTGCCGACACCCACGGGGCTGTCCACATCACCACCGCCACCGGCCCTGACGACGCCATCGGCCACCTGCTGGCAACAGCCTACCGTTGTGTCGTGCTCGACTTGGCCCTTCCCGACGCGTCCGCGTTCGCTTTCCTCGACAGAATCCGGGAACGCCCGGATCTGCAGGACATCCCGGTCCTCGCCCACCCCTCGCGGAGCACCGCCCACGAGCGGCTCGCCCAGGTCCGTTTCCGCACCCACCGCCTGGAATCGTTGCGTTCTCTAGATGATCTTCGTGAACGTATCACCTTGTACCTGTCCGCTGATCATCCGGGTAATGTGCTGCCACTCCGGGGAGCCCCGAGCGCGCCCGCGGAACTGTTGCCCGTGCCCGACACCTCGACGTACCCAGGACTACGCGACCGTACGATTCTGGTTATCGATGATGACATCCGGAACGTCTTTGCTATTACCAGCATGCTCGAACTTCACGACCTCATGGTGATCCACGCGCCTAACGGACGCATGGGCATCGATGTCCTGTTGGCGACGGCAGTCGATCTCATCCTGATGGACGTCATGATGCCTGAAATGGACGGCTACGCGACCATGGAGGTCATCCGGAACATGCCGCGCTTTGCAAGCCTCCCGATCATCGCAGTCACAGCGAAGGCCATGCAGAGCGATCGGGAGAAGTGCCTCGCTGCCGGCGCCACCGACTACATCACCAAGCCGGTCGACACCGAAGAACTGCTTGCCTGCATACACGAGCGACTCACCCATGTGGAGCGGTAAGGCGACGCGGTCAACCGAGATTCTGATCGTTGTCTGAGCCTGTCACATGTCGCAGAGGGGGGCGGTGCCGTTGTTCCCATCAGGTCCTGCGGTCAGCCGCCGGCGGGTTTGGGATGGGTGGCGAAGAAGCGCCAGATGGCGTCGGTGGCGTTCAGTGCGGCAGACGGGGGATCAAGGTGCAGCAGGCGCTCCAGCACGGGCTTGGGCTCCCCGCCCGGCCACTGGTGACCTGCCCCGGCGATGGTGATCAGCTCGACGTCGCGACCGGCGGGGCAGCGGGCCACCGACGTCGTGACCGACCCGGCCGTCTCGACCGTCGGCGCGGGGCAGTGATCGACCTCGCGCCAGGTTGCGATCAGGGACGGAACCGCAGGCCCGTTGATCTTTGCGGTGCCGTCGCCCTGGCCACCGTTGTAGGGGATGTTGTGATCGGCGGTGCCGTGAAGGTGGATGACCGCGACGGGCGCCGGCGCTGGGCACGGGCCGAGCAGGGTGGCCGAGTCCGGCCCGATGGCGGCGAACACGGTGGTGTCGCAGGCCAGCCGGTAGGCGAGCATCCCGCCGTTGGATATGCCTGTGGCGTAGACCCGGGTCGGGTCGATGGGTAGCGCGTGGCTCACGATGGCCACGAGCTGGGTGATGAAGGCCACGTCGTCGACGTTGGTGCGCCCCGGCGTACCGCAACAGCCGCCGCCCACATCCCAGGCATGGTCGAGGCCGTCGGGATAGGCGACCATGAAGTGCTGACTGTCGGCCTCGGCGTCCCAGCCGTAGGAGGACTCGGCCTGGGTTCCGCTGCCGTAACCGCCGTGGAGCATGACGACCAGCGGCACCGCGCCCGACACCGGCAGCGACGCCGGCCGGTAGAGGTGGAAGGTCCGCGCCTGCCCGCCGACGGTGATCGTCTGGGTGGACGACCCGACCGCCACCGTCTCAGTCGTCGTGGGCCGGCCGGTGCCCTCCCCCGTGGACGCACCGTGCCCGGGGGTGCATCCGGTCACCACGACGAGCAGACCGAGCACTGCTGACACCAGTGCGCGGACGGACGGCGGAGCATGCGCAACGGCGGAGTGTGGGGCCACACGCTCATTGTGGCTCTTAAATGTCAAGAATTGGTAAGAATATATGTCAGAAGTGAGTAAGCCCGACGGCGATACCAGCCGACGTGCCGGTGCCTGTCGCGAGCCGCAGATGATCATTGGATGTCACTGGCGGGCGACCTTCTCGGCGACCTGGCTTATCACGTTCTGCTCCCGCGTCCGGTCCGGGACGCCGTTGATCTGACCAAGCACGATAGTGCTCTCGACACGGTCGGACCAGATGAAGATTATGTCGAAGGTAATGTGGATCTTACCGCCGTTGGCGGCGACGGTTATCGCCATGCGTACGGCCTGTGTGGCCCCGGACAGCCCGGACAGCCCGGGCAGCGCCAGCGCCGAGTCGAGCGTGACGCTCTCGCCGTTGGACGACGCTTCTTGCTCGAGCCCCCGGAGGAAGAGCCGGCCAATGCAGGTGGGCGCCTGCGGACGTCGCAGGATGACCGCGTCACGTGCCACATCCCCCGGGCGATTGATGTCCGCGGACGAGCTGACATGGGCCAGCTCGTCGGGGCTCATCAGGTCGGGACCGTCCGCCGAGTCGATGGAGTTGTCCTGGATCTCGGCGGTCGGCACGCCAAGGCACGATGCGAA
>NZ_CAUVXO010000428.1:3467-4648 GCF_963555865.1 Protofrankia sp. Cr1 | reverse complement strand
GGCGTTCGCGGGTTGGGACGATGCCGTCGACGCGCTCCTGCGGCTCGGGGAGGCCGGCCCGGCCACGGTTGTGCTCGACGAGTTCCCGTATCTGATGAAGGTCGCACCCGACCTTCCCTCGGTGCTCCAGGCTGCCTTCGGGCCACGGCGACCGCGGCGGACCGGCTCTCGGACGCGCCTGGTCCTCTGTGGTTCGGCGCTTTCCGTCATGGGCCGCCTGCTGGCGGGTTCCGCGCCGCTGCGGGGACGAGCCGCACTCGAGCTCGCCGTCCCGACACTGGACTTCCGCCTCGCGCGCGAGTTCTGGGGCGTGGACGATCCGCGCCTCGCGGTACTGCTGCACGCGGTCGTCGGGGGCACCCCGGCCTACCGTGACTTCCTGCGGGGTGAGCGGCCGGCGACCGTTGACGGCTTCGACGACTGGGTCGTCCGGGCCGTCCTGGATCCCTCGTCCCCGCTGTTCCGGGAGGCCCGCTATCTGCTCAGCGAAGAGCCGGACCTGCGTGACAGCGCGCTGTACAGTTCGGTGCTGGCAGCCGTCGCCGGTGGCGCCACCATCCGGGGCGGGATCGCCTCATATGTCGGTCGGGCCAGCGCCGACCTCGCGCATCCGCTCACCGTTCTCACCGATTCCGGTTTTCTCCTGCGCGCGGACGATATTCTGCGTGACCGGCGCCCCGTGTGGCGGGTGGCCGAACCGTTGGTCGCCTTCTACTACGCCCTGATGCGTCCGGTCTTCGCGCAGCTCGAACGGCGGAGCCGGGCGGCGCGGGTATGGCCGGCGTTGCGCCCGATGTTCACCTCGCAGGTTCTGGGCCCGCATTTCGAGCAGATGTGCCGTACGTGGGTGACTGACTTCGCCGCCCCGGCGACGCTCGGCGTCGATCTGCTCGGCGATGTCGGGCACGGCACGATCCATGACCATGCGGGCCGGGCGTCCCTTGAGCTGGACGTCGTCGCCCTCGGTGCCGCTGACGGCCGACGTCGCCGCGTCGTCGCCCTCGGCGAGGCGAAATGGGGGACGACGCTTGGCACCGAGCACCTGAATCGGCTGGAACAGGCCCGGGAACTGATTGCGGCCACCCGCGATCTCGACACGGAGGGGGCCAGGCTGCTGTTCTTCTCGGCAGCCGGGTTCAGCGACGATCTGCGCGCCCGCGCCACGGCCGACCCCCGTGTCG
>NZ_CAUVXO010000428.1:0-3321 GCF_963555865.1 Protofrankia sp. Cr1 | reverse complement strand
TCCTCGTCGACCTCGACCGCCTCTACCACGGCGCGTAACGGACTTCGGCGTCGGCGGTCTTCCAGGCTGAGGCCCGTGAGCGGCCCGAGTACCTGAGGCTTCTCGGACCGGTCGTCCTGCATCGGATCTGAACGCGCAGAAGCCCCGCACCCACCATCCGGAGGGTCGGGGCTCCACTTCCGTCGGGGCGTGTATCCCGAGGCTGCTTCAGCATCCGCCTGGATCGCACAGAGGTCAAGTTCCCAGTTCGGATGGATGATGGAAGCGTCGGCGGCCGAGACCCCCGGGTCGTTGATCCGACCTGGATGGCGGGGCTGGCCCGCGATCGTGATGACGACCGCGGGCCAGCGGGATCCGCTGTCGGTGTGGTCAGGAGCCGGCGCGGTCAGGAGCCGGCGGCAGCCGCGGCGGCCTCGACGTCCTTGGCGCGGGCGCGCAGCGCGCGCACCAGCCCGTCGCGGCCCTCGACCAGCGCCCGGCGCAGCGCGGGTACCGGTTCCTGATCGGCGAGGTAGGCGTCCACCGCCTCGACCGTCTCCGGTTCGATGATCGCGGCCGGGAAGAGCATCTGCGTGATCGTCTGGGCGGTGTCGAAGGTCCGAGTCCGCCAGATCCGACCGATCTCGGCGAAGTAGCGGTCCACGTACGGCCGGGTCAGCTCGTCCTGGCCGGGCATCCAGAAGCCGCCCATGGTCGCCACCAGCAGATGGTTCGACAGTTTGTCGGACTCCATCGCCGCGGCCCACGCGACGGCCTTCGCCTCGGCGGTGGGCCGGGCCGAGCGGGCGGTGGCGGCCCGCTTCTCGCCGGTCGCGGTGGGGTCGCGGGCGAGCTCGGCCTCGATCTCGGTGACTCCGTACACGCCGCGTGCAACCAGCTGGATGAGCAGGGTCCAGCGCAGCTCGGTGTCGAGGGCGAGCCCGTCGATGACCTCGGCGCCCTCGAAGACGGCGCGGACGCGTGCGACCTGGTCGGGTTCTTCGGCGTGGGCGACGGTGGTCGCGTAGACCAGTTGGAGGTCGCTGCCGGGCTCGGCCGTGGCCAGCAGCTCCTCGGCCCGCGCGGACAGCGCCCGCAACGCGCCCGACCGGTTTGCCGGATCCCCGTAGGTGTCGATCGTGAGTTGTGCCTTGGCCAGCAGTGACTGCACCACGCCGATGTCGTCCTCGGTGTCCACACCGGAGAGCACGAGGGCGACGTAGTCCCGCGCGGCGAGTTCGGCGTCGCGCGTCATGTCCCAGGCCGCCGCCCAGCACAGCGTCCGTGGGAGCGAATCGCGGATCGCGCCGATCGAGTCGATCAGCGTCGCCAGGGACCGGTCATCCAGGCGGATCTTGGCGTAGGTGAGGTCGTCGTCGTTGATCAGAATCAGGTCGGGCCGGCGGGCGCCGACGAGCTTCGGGATCTCGGTCAGCGCGCCGACGACGTCCAGTTCGATGCGCTCGCGGCGTAGCAGCGACCCGTCGGAGGCACGGTCGTACAGGCCGATCGCCAGCCGATGCGGCCGCAGCGTCCGGCTCGCCGTGGACGGTGACGACGCCGGTTCCTGCACCAGGTCGAAGGAGGTGAACAGGCCGGATGAGTCGGTTTCGAAGCGGGCACGCAGGGTGTTGGCTCCGGTGGTCTCCAGCCAGTCCGCCGACCACACGGAGAGGTCCCGGCCGCTTGCGTTCTCCAGCTCGTCCAGCAGATCCCGCAGCGAGGTGTTGGCGTACTCGTACCGGCGGAAGTACGACCGCAGCCCGGCCAGGAACTCCTCCTGGCCGACCCACGCCACCAGCTGCTTGAGGACGGAGGCGCCCTTGGCGTAGGTGATCCCGTCGAAGTTCGTGCGTACCGCGTCCATGTCGGGCGCGTCGGCGACGATGGGATGGGTGGAGGACAGCTGGTCCTGCCGGTAGGCCCAGCCCTTCTCGGCGTTGGCGAACGTCGTCCAACCGTTGGTGAACCGGGTCGCGGCGACCTGGGCGAGCACCGACATGAACGTCGCGAACGACTCGTTCAGCCACAGGTCGTCCCACCAGCGCATCGTCACGAGGTCGCCGAACCACATGTGGGCCATTTCGTGCAGGATCGTCTCGGCTCGCCGCTCCCGGCGGGCCTCGGTGACCTTTGCGCGGAAGACGTAGTCCTCCAGGAACGTCACGCAACCGGCGTTCTCCATCGCACCCGCGTTGAACTCGGGGACGAAGAGCTGATCATATTTGTCGAACGGGTACCGGTAGTCGAACACCCGGTGATAGAAGTCGAAGCCGGCCTTGGTGATCGTGAGGAGCTCGTCCGGGTCGAGGAACTCGGCCAGCGACTGCCGGCAGTACAGGCCCAGGTCGATTCCGTCGTGGTGGTCACGGACCTCGTGATAGGGGCCGGCGACCAGCGCGGTGATGTAGGTCGAGATGACCGGTGTGGCATCGAAGAGCCAGAAGGTCCGCTGCGATTCCGCGTCGGTGGACTCCAGCCGGCGTCCGTTGGAGATGCACGTCCAGCCGGCCGGGGCGACCACCGACAGATGGAAGACCGCCTTCAGGTCCGGCTGGTCGAAACAGGCGTACATCCGGTGGGCGTCATAGGTCTCGAACTGGGTGTACAGGTAGACGGCGCTGTCGACGGGGTCGACAAAACGGTGCAGGCCTTCGCCGGTCTTCGAGTAGGCGCAGTCGGCCACCACCTCCAGCTCGTTGACCTCCGCCAGATCCGAAAGCGCGATCCGGCTCGCCTCGTACACCTCGGCCGGGTCCAGGCTCCGGCCGTTGAGGGTCACCGAGCGGACGGTCGGGGCGATCAGCTCGATAAAGGTGGAAGCGCCCGGCTCGGCACAGGTGAAGCGCACCGTCGTCCGGGCGGCGAACGTGACGTCGCCGACCGTCAGATCGAGGTTCACCTCGTAGGAAGACACGTTGAGCAGCCGGGCGCGCTCACGCGCCTCGTCGCGGGTGAGGTTGTTGGCTGACACGCAGGTCCTTTCGGCAGGTCGGATGAGCGTCCCGCACCGGGGCGAGGGTGGCGGACGTCCGGGTCCGGCGGCTTGGGCGGCACAACGGCGCGGATCCCACAGTCTCCCACGCTCCAGGCACCCGGCACGTCCGCTCCATCGGGCATACCCGGTAGCGATCTGTGGCCGGTAGCGATCTGTGGCCGGTACGGACAAACAGCTACCCGGTGCGCCCGTGGTCGGGTTTGATGCGGGTTTGAAACGTTCGGGCGGCATGGCCGGCTCAAGCACGGCAGGCGCCGTGACGGTGAGGGAGAACATCGGTGAGGCGTGTGACCGGTTTTGGGCGTCCTTCCCGGCCGAGGGACACGGCTCCGCCCGGTCCGCCC
>NZ_CAUVXO010000427.1:0-4524 GCF_963555865.1 Protofrankia sp. Cr1 | reverse complement strand
GCGGGTCACCGGCGCGCAGCGCGCCGCCACCGGCCGCGGCGAGCCGGGTGAAGCGATGGGCGTCGACGTCGTCGGGGCCGACGGCGAGACAGTAGCCTGCGGCCGACCGGGTGACCAGTGCCCCATCGCCGAGGCAGCGACGCAGCCGCGACACGAGGGTCTGCAGGGCGTTGGCCGTCTCGGCCGGCGGCTGATCCGCCCAGACGGCGTCCACGAGCACGGCGGCAGCGACCGGACGGCCGGCGTCCAGCGCTAGGCGGACCAGCAGGGCGCGCAGCCGCGCGCCCGGGATATCGATCTCCCGACCGTCGTCGCCGCGTACCTCGAGTGGACCGAGGATCCCCACCTGCACCCGACCACTCTCGCACGGCCATGTGACGTGAACGGCCCGTCGTGCTGACGGGCCGACGGCGATGCGATTGTGGTTCTGTCGCATCGCCGGATGCCGACTTCGGATGCCGACTAGAGGAGAAAATCGACATGCGAGAGGTGGCCATCGCCGGCGAGGCGATCCGTCTGAGCCAGTTCCTGAAACTCGCGGATCTGGTGGATTCCGGCGGAGACGTCAAGCCACTGCTCGCGGCCGGCCTGGTACAGGTGAACGGCGAGGTCGACGAGCGCCGCGGCCGGCAGCTTCGATGCGGTGACGTCGTCGCCGTCGCCGGAGTTGAGGTCCGGGTCGCCTGATCCGCCGGACGGGGTGGACCACGAGCGTGCGCGCCCCAGCCCCGCTTCTTGATCCACATACCTGTTGCCGGGCGCTCTTACCTGCCGGTGTACAGGCGGTGTATGTCGACGAGTTCGACCTCGGATCGCCGGTCCGCGGCAGCCTGCAGCTCCGGGTCGAATCCGGCGCGCCCGAACAGCAGCAGTTTCGCGCCGGCCGCCTCCACTCCGCGGGCGACCAGTAGTGCCCGGACGCGGTCCAAGCGCGCCAGATCGGCGCCGCTGCGGGGCCGATCGGAGTCCTTGACCTCACCGATCGCGCGCACCACCGGCGCTCCGCCGCCGCGACGCCCGCCGGCCGCGAGGGCCACTACGTCCAGCTCGTGCTGGGCTCGACCCGCACGGTCGTTGACAACCGTCCGCCCGACCTCGCCCACCGGACCCCCCAGGGTCTCCTCGCAGGCATAGCGAAGCGTCCACTCCCTGGCAATCTCCTCGAACGCCGGCCCGAAAACCTGTGCCCGGACGGTTTCCCGGGCCGCGCGCCATGCCTGCATCGCCCGACGCTCCTCGAAGGCGACCAACCGCGGGTTCACCACCAGCTCGTGAAAACGAACGATGGGGTCGGCGATGGTCAACGTCGGTCTGCGCTGCAGCAGCACGTCGTCGTCCTTGCAGACGAACCCGGCGGTGATCAGAACGTCGAGCGCATGGCCGAGACTGCGTTGCGCCCGTCCGAGCACAGCAGCAATCTTGGACGGTGTGGTAGCGCCGCCGGCAATCGCGGCGAGCACCGAGTAGTACAGCGCCCGCTCGGTGATACGCGGATCCTCCCGCAGCAGGTAGGCCGTTTCCCCGAACAATGCATGACTGGGATTGAGGACCGTGCTCACCAGCAGGTCGTCAAGCTCGGCCATGGTCTGTGGGGAGGCGTCGGCAAGCAGGTCGCGATAACCGGGAATACCGCCGACAATCGCATACAGCGCAAAGGCGACGGTCGGGTCGGCAATACCGTACAGACCGGCGCTGGTGCGGAAGTCGAACGGACGCAGCATCAGGTCGAGTTCGGCTCGCCCGCGCAGCGGCCTGCTCCCTGACAATTGCTCGGGTATTTCGGCCTCCGGCGACGCGGAAGGAACATGTTCGCGTCGCCTTTGGCCCGCTCGCAGCTCCGACATGATCGAAAGCGCCGATCCACAGACGATCACCCGGTACGAGGGCCACCCGGAGGCGGAACGGCTCTCATCCACAAGACTCTGCAGCACCGACGGCAGCTCCCGTCCAGCGGGATGGGCCAGCAGGTACGGCAGCTCGTCAATGACCAGCAGGGGCGCACCCGCACGACCGGGCGCCGGGTCGCCCAGGGGGGCGAGACCGACACCGGCGGGCGGTAGCGCGGCGCGCATCGCCTCGTTCCAGTCCCGAAAGCGCACCTGACCTGCATGGAGTCGCTGCGCGACCAGTCCGTCGGCAAAACGCTGCAGGGCCGGGCCAGGCTCTTCCTCCAGGGCCATGTGGTAGATCCCGCCGAACTCCCGGACAAGTCGGCGGAGCAGGTAACTCTTGCCGACCCGGCGTCGTCCTGACAGGACACCGACCCGGACGCCGGGGCTCGTTGACGTGACGAATCGCTCCAGGTCATCCCATTCGTACTGGCGATCGAACAGGTCCGATGGCTTTGCCACGCATCTAGACTAACCCGAGTTAGACTAAGCGTGGTTAGGCTGACCGACACCAGGCGTTCTCCACCGGATCCGGGCCGGGACGAGATAGGCCGGGACGGCCGCGGCGGCGTCCGGTTGACAGGGGAAGTGAGTGGCCACTACCTTTCTGGCATGGCCACGCGTGCGACGGGTAGCAGCAGGACGCGGATGACCGCGGACGAGCGTCGCACGAGCGTGCTGGCCGTCGCCGTCGAGGAGTTCGCCCGTGGCGGCCTGGCCGGCACATCCACCGAGGTGATCGCCAAACGCGCCGGCATCTCCCAGCCGTACCTGTTCCGCCTGTACCCCACCAAGAAGGATCTTTTCCTCACCGCCGTGCGGGACACCTTCGCCCGCACCGTACGACGCTTCGAACAGGCGGCGGGCGAGCTCGGCGGGCAGCCGGCGCTCAAGGCGATCGGCCTGTCCTACCAGGAACTCCTGCGCGACCGGACCTATCTGCTCATGCAGCTGCAGGCGTACGCCAGCTGCACCGACCCTGACATTCGGGCGGCGACCCGCACCGGCTTCCGCGATCTGTGGCGCGCTGTGGAGCGGCTCTCGGGGGTGCCGTCCGAGGCGCTGCGTGGATTCTTCGCCCACGGGATGCTCATGAACGTCGCGGCCGCGATGGACCTGCCCTCCCTCAGCGAGGAGTGGGCACGGCTGGTCTGCCTGGCCGCTCCGTCGGCCGAGGACTGATTTTTTTTGCCCAGCAAGGAGAGTGACTACTCACTTCATCAAAAGTAAGTGAGTACTAACTAGAAAGAAGGTAGATCGTGATCACCCAACGGACACGGATCATCTGGACCTTCGTCGTGACCTCGCTGGCCGCGTTCATGGTTTCCCTGGACAACCTGGTGGTGACCTTCGCGCTCCCCCAGATCCGGGCGGACCTCGGCGCCGGGCTCGAGGGTCTGGAGTGGACGGTGAACGCCTACACGCTGCCGTTCGCCGTCATGCTGCTCATCGGCGCAGCCCTCGGCGACCGGCTGGGCCGTCGCCGTATCTTCGTCGCCGGCCTTACGATCTTCACTCTGGGTAGTGCAGCCGCCGCCCTCGCCCCATCCATCGGGATCCTCATCGCAGCGCGGGCCGTCCAGGGACTCGGGGCCGCGTTCATCCTGCCGCTGACCCTCACCATCCTGTCCGCGGCCGTACCGGCGCAACGGCGTGGTGCGGCCCTCGGCGTGTGGGGCGCGGTCTCCGGCCTCGCCGTCGCGGTCGGCCCACTCGTCGGTGGCGCGATCACCCAGGGTGCCGCCTGGCAGTGGATCTTCTGGGTGAACGTGCCGGTCGGGATCGTCGCCATCCCGATGGCGCTGCGCCGCCTCGCCGAGACCCACGGGGCGTCCACCCGCCTGGACCTGCCCGGCGTCGCACTCGCCTCCGCCGGGCTGTTCGGCCTCACTCTCGGCCTGGTCCGCGGCGAAGGCCACGGCTGGACCAGCACCGGAGTTCTTGCGAACCTGCTCCTCGGCGCGGTCGGCGTCGCCGCGTTCGTCGCCTGGGAACTGCGCGTCGCCGCCCGCGGCGGCCAGCCGATGCTACCCATGAGCCTGTTCCGCAGCCGCGGGTTCGCCGCGGTGAACGTCACCGCCCTGCTGTTCTCCGTCGGCATGTTCGGCTCGATCTTCCTGCTCGCTCAGGCCCTGCAGAGCGTCTTCGGGTACTCGCCCCTGGAAGCCGGACTGCGCACCCTGCCATGGACGGCCATGCCACTGCTGGTCGCGCCGCTGGCCGGCCCGCTCTCCGACCGCATCGGTGGACGTCCGCTCCTGGTCACCGGCCTGTTCCTCCAGGCCGCCGGCCTGGCCTGGATCGCGGCGAACATGACCACCACCATGACCTACGACACGCTCGTCCCGGCGTTCATCCTCTCCGGTGTCGGCATGGCGCTGTTCTTCGTCCCGATCGCGTCCGTCGCGCTGGGCTCCGTCCGGCCCGACCAGGAAGGTCTGGCCTCCGGCACCAACAACGCCGTCCGCGAATTCGGTGGCGTCCTCGGCGTCGCCGTCCTCGCCTCCGTCTTCGCGAGCCGGGGCGGATATGACAACCCGCAGACGTTCGTCGACGGCACCGTCCCCGCGCTGTGGGCCGGCGTGGCCGCCCTCACCGCCGGCGCCCTCGCCGGCCTGGCCATCCCCGGCCGCCG
>NZ_CAUVXO010000426.1:0-4539 GCF_963555865.1 Protofrankia sp. Cr1 | reverse complement strand
ACTAGCAGCTCACGCAGCTGAGCCGCCTGCGGGGTGCGCACCGTGACGCGGTTGCCCCCGGCGCGGGCCACGAACTCCTCGACCGTGGTATCGGCGATCAGCCGCCCGCGGCCGACCACGACCAGCCGAGTCGCGGTCAGCGCCATCTCACTCATCAGATGCGAGGACACGAACACCGTGCGCCCTTCGGCGGCCAGCCCCTTGAGCAGATTCCGGACCCACAGCACCCCCTCCGGGTCCAGCCCGTTGACCGGCTCGTCGAGGACCACGACGCCGGGATCGCCCAGCAGCGCCGAGGCGATGCCCAGCCGCTGGCCCATCCCCAGCGAGAACCCACCGACCCTCTTGCTGGCCACCTCCCGTAGGCCGACCATGTCGATCACCTCGTCGACCCGCCGCCGGCTGACCCCGTTGGTCATCGCCAGTGCCAGCAGGTGGTTGCGGGCCGAGCGGCCGGTGTGCACGGCCTTGGCTTCCAGCAGGATCCCCAGCTCGGCCATCGGCGCCGACGCCGTCCGGTAATCGCGGCTGTTCACCCGTATCCGGCCGGTCGTGGGCTCGTCCAGGCCGGCGATCATCCGCATCGTGGTCGACTTCCCGGCCCCGTTCGGGCCTAGAAAACCGGTCACGATCCCCGGCTACACAACGAAATTCAGGCCGTCGACGGCCAGTTTCTCCCCGTATCGTTTGCTGACGTTCTCTACCTCGATCATCGTGCTGGCTTCCCTCGGTTCCGCCGGTCGCTCCGGCGTGGCCAACAGTAGGAGCCGCTGAGCCGAGGCGACGTCTCCCGACCGGCCAAAACCCCAGCTCGCCGGGTATGCCGCACGGCCTACCCCGACCCGTCTGATGGCGTACGGCACCATCACACCGAGACCGTGCCGCCAGCGTATTGTTGGCGCCACGATAGGTGATCGTCTCACCGGCAGGAGATTTCCCCACGGCGGGACTGGTCGCATCCGGCGGACACGTGGTCCCACGGCGGGCGACACCGACCAGCGCGGAGGGAAGGCGCATCTGTCGAAGTCGAAGACTAGGCGGTCGGCCCGGACAGGTGTCCTCGACTCCGACGCGGTGGAGGCACTGCGCCGCTGGCGTCGCCGGCAGGCTGCGCAGAAGCTCGCGATGGGTGCCGGTTGGATGGACTCCGGGTTGGTGTTCACGCAGGCGGACGGGTCAGCCTGGCATCCGGACACCGTGTCGAGCCGTTTTGAGACGCTGTCCCGGCACGCGAAACTTCCGAAGATCCCTATCAAGAATCTTCGGCATAGTAGTGCCACGCTCGGTCTGGAGTCCGGGGAAACCTTGAAAACGGCACCGGGTGGCATGAAATCGGTAAGGGATATATGACGGTGTCGCGCACAGCGCGACACCGTCCAGGGTTCCTCGTCTGAAGCCACCGCGCGTTTCTTTGCTGGTGTTCGTGACGCACTACAAGATTTAAAATTTAAAACAAGATCACCCTTGCAGGGTGTTATCGGGTCCCCGCCGGGTCGGCCACCACAGGGGTGCATGTCCGTAAGGGGTCGGCTACGGGCGTCGTGGCATGGTCTACCCTGTCGAGATCGGTTGGGGGGTCGATGTGGACGGTTCTGGGCGTGACGGCGTACCGCTGGTGGATCTTCGGATGTGGGGGAAAAGTAAGGGGCTACCGCGGCCGTACCCGTTGATCTGTCATCTGATCGATTCCGGTGCGGCCACCGAGGTGCTGTGGCGGGATGTACTGCCGCGCTCGGCAAGGCAGGTGATAGCCGACGGCATCGGTGTCTCCGTGGCCGACGCGGGCCGCCTGCTCGCCTTCTGGACGGCGCTGCATGACATCGGGAAGGTCATACCGGGCTTCCAGATGCAGGCCCGCGAGGCGTTCGCGGGGTTGTCGGGTTACTCGACGGACGGCGCCTGTCGGGACTTTGGTCATGACGGGGCGACGCATCTGTTCCTGGGCCGGGTGCTCGGCGAACTGGGCTACGTTTCCGGGCTGACCGGGGGTGCATCGGCAACCCGGGTCGCGCAGATCCTGGGTGGCCACCATGGCTGTTTCTACAAGGTCGAATCCCGGGAGTTCGACAGCCGCCTGGTATTTCCGCAGCTCGGCGCCGGGGAATGGGAGATCCAGCGGCGGGCTGTGCTCGACGCGGTGACGGGGGTGTTCGCTCCGCCGCCGGCACCGAAAGCTGTGGGGATCGAATCGGCGGCGCTGATCTGCGGTCTGGTGATCCTGGCTGACTGGCTGGTCAGCCAGGAGGGCTTCCTCACGGAACGCCTGGATGATCTCCCGGCCGGCGCGGACCTGCCGGCGTTGTGCCGCCACCGGACGCGTTCCGCGGAATACGCCGTTGGGCTGGTCGCAGACGCGGGCCTGGGACGGTTGGCGTTGCAGGGCGGATCGTTCGCGCAGGAGTTCCCCGACTACCCGCCCAACGCGCTGCAGCGCTCGGTCGCCGAGGGCCTGCCGCCGTTGCTGTCCGGCCCGGGGCTGTTGCTGGTGATGGCGCCGATGGGAATGGGGAAGACCGAGACCGCCCTGCATGCGGCCCGGTTGATGGGGGACGCGGCTGGTACGGCGGGTCTGTTCATGACGTTGCCGACGATGGCGACATCGGACCAGATGTACCAGCGGATACTGGCCTACGTTCGACGCCGGGCTGAGCCCGATGTGGATGCTGCTGTCGTGTTGCTCCATTCGATGGCCTGGTTGAACGCTGCCTACGCGTCCGAGCCCGGTGGGGGCGCGGTGGTCACCGGCGACGACGATCCGACCGGCACGGCGCGCACAGCCGCGACCACCTGGCTGCGGGGACGCAAGCGCGGTCTGCTCGCTCCGCTGGCGGTCGGCACGGTCGACCAGGCGCTGTTGACGGTCCTGCCGGTGCGACACAACGTGCTGCGGATGCTGGGCCTGGCCGGGAAGGTCCTCATCGTCGACGAGGTCCACGCCTACGACGCGTACATGCAATATCTGCTGGCCCGTCTGTTGACCTGGCTCGGCGCGTTGAAGGTCCCGGTGGTGCTGCTGTCGGCGACGCTGCCGAGTTCGGTCGCCGAGCGGCTCGTGCGTGCCTACCTGTACGGGGCGCGCGGCCGGCGACACAAGGCGCCGCTCGAGGTCGCCTACCCCGGCTGGGTATATGCCGACGCGAACAGCGCAACGGTGACGACCCGAACGTTTGACGTCCCGCCCCGACCGCCGCTTGCCCTCGACCTCGTCGACATCCCCGCCCGGGTGAAAGACTCCTCAGCTGCAGAGAAGTTGCTGGTGGATAACGGTGTGGATCGGTCGGCCGCGCTACGCAGGCTGCTGGCACCGCTCCTGCGTGATGGCGGTTGCGCGATGGTCGTGTGCACCACGGTCGCCGAGGCCCAGGACACGTTCACCGCCATCGCCGCATGGAAGGCGCAGGAGACCGCCGGTGCGCGAGGGAACGGGACAGACGATTCCGGGCCGGTACTGGAACTGCTGCATGCCCGGCTGCCTGCCCGCGAACGGGAGAAGCGGACGGTGTGGGTGACGGCGGCGTTCGGCCGCGAGGTCGAACATCGGCCTACCAGGGCGATTCTCGTCGCCACCCAAGTCGCCGAACAGTCCCTCGATCTTGACTTCGACCTGGTCATCAGTGACCTGGCCCCGGTCGCTCAACTGCTGCAGCGGGCCGGGCGCTGCCAGCGCCACCCGCAGGTGGACGAGGCTGACCTGCGGCCCGCATGGGCTGTTGAGGACCCACGGCTGGCGGTGCTTCTTCCCCGCGGGGAGGACGGCGAGCTGGTCCTCCCCGACCGGTGGACCGGCATCTACGACCGGTCCCTGCTGCGGCGCACCCACGACGTCCTCGTGAAGAAGGCCGCCAGCGGGGTCGAGATCCCCGGTGATGTGCAGCCGATGGTCGAGGAGGTCTACGACGAGACCTTCCACGAAAACCTGGTCGAGGATGAAATCAAGCGCCTCATGGAGGACGAGGCGCGCGTGGGCATCGCCGAGATGGTTGCGGTCAAGGCTCCGACGCAGCTTCGGGACCTCGAACCGTTGACGACGAAAGAGATCGACGAGGACCGGGTGTCCACCCGGCTCGGAGCGGAGTCGGTGCGAGTCGTTTGCTGCTACGTCGACGTAGACGGTGACCGCTGGCTTGATCCGGGCCGGACCAGGCGCCTTCCCGCGACCGGCGCCGGCCCGGCCGGCCGGTTCACGCTCGCCCAGGTCCAGGCCATTCTGGGGGAGAGCATCCCCCTGCGTGACGGCGACTGGAAACGTCGCGACCGCGACGTGACCGCGCCGCCGCCAGCTTGGTCGGACCACGCCACGCTGCGGGAGCTACTCCTGCTGCCCCACCAGCTTGGCGCCGACGGCACCGTCAGCCCCGTCGAGGTCGGCGGCCGTACCTTCCGTCTCGACTCCACACTCGGCCTTCTCGGGTGAAACGGCCGGCGGGGAAGTCGTGTTCTTCGTGACCTTGACGCAACCTCCGTTAGTCGTCCGGGGCAGGCCGCTGGCCATGCTGGTCACGGCGTCTGGGAGCGAGGCCGAATTCTGTCGGTGGTGGG
>NZ_CAUVXO010000425.1:0-4568 GCF_963555865.1 Protofrankia sp. Cr1 | reverse complement strand
GGTCGGAGCCGCTTGGTCCTGGTGGCGTGGCGGTGGAGGCTGCCGCCTGACGTGCTGACCTCTGGTGACCGTAAAGAATCTTACGGTGATGATGGGAGGGTGTAGATGCCCCTGTCAGGGGTTTGGCACCTGCTGTCCGGCATGGGGCTTGCATCGGTGGCGAGACCGTTTCTGGATCGGATGGAGCCCGCGGTTGCTCCCTCACCCGACGATCGGATTGCTCGGTCCCGGGCAAGCGTCAAGGTGCACGGTAGAGGTATCTGGGGTCCGTCGGGCGAGGCGCGGCGCAGGCTCCTGGAGCAGGAGCTCCAGCGCTGCCCAGGGGTCCTGTGGGCCCGGGTCAACGCACCGCTGGGACGGGTTCTGCTCGCGTTGTCCGATCCCTATCCGACCCAACGCGAGTTGACGGCGGTAGTCGAACGGGTGGAGCGCCTTGACGCCAGTGGTGCTGACGGCAGTAGTGCTGACGCCGGTGGTACTGCGGGGGGCGGTGGCGGTGAGGCGCTGGTCGGGGCGGGCGGCCACCGTAGCCCGAGGCTGTCCGATCAGCCGGATTCACCGGATTCACCGGCTCCCGTGGTGCGGGCGGCTACCGCGCTGGTCGCAGACGGGGTCGCCTTCGGGGTGGCGTCGGCGGGTCGGGTCGCCCGCTGGCTGCCATTGCCGATCGAGCTCGCCTCGCTCGTCACGGTCGTCGACACCCAGCCGCGACTACGCGGGATCCTGGAGAGGGCGATCGGCCTGGAGCGGGCGGACATCGTCCTGGCGGTGGCCACCGCAACCGCGATGGGGCTGTCGCACGGGGACGTCGCCATCGGTGTCGATGCGGTGCTTCGAGCCGAAGCCCTCGCGGCCGCCTGCGCCCGACGTAATGCCTTCATCGCAGCCGGCGACGATCTGCTCGGCGATCCGGACCGCGCGGCAGCCGAGGCGGTGGTCGGCGAGCGGCCCCGACCGCTGCCGCGCGGGCCGCTGGAGCGGTACGCCGACGCCGCCGGGATCGGCGCGCTGGGGGCATTCGGGGCCACCGCGGCCGTCACCGGCGACGCGCGCCGTGCCGCTGTGGCCGGGTTAGCCCTGCTACCGCGTCCCGTACGGTTCGGCCGGGAGGGATTTTCCCACCATCTCATGTGGGTGCTGGCGCGCCGCGGTGTCCACGTGATGCGTCCCGAGGCCCTGCGGCGGCTCGACCGGGTAGACACCATCGTGATCGATCACGACATCCTGGTGAGCCCCATGCTCGCAGTTGGCGAGGTCATCCCGGTGGACGGCGCGGACCCGAGCGAGGTCGCAGTCCAGGCCTATGCGCTGTTTCAGCCGACCGATCCGGCCGCACTGGTCACCCGGGACGGTTGGACGCTCGCCCCGCTGGACCCGCTGGACCCGCTGGACCCGCTGGACCGGCTGGCTCCGTACGGCTGCTCGGGTATCCAGGACAAGCAGCGGTTGGAAACCGCGGGGGCTGTAAGGATCCTCGGCCTCACACAGGGTGGCAGACCGATGGCGGTCGTCTGGGCGATTCCCGAGTGGGCGCCGGCGAGCGAGGCGCTGTTGGCGTCCTGTCGTCGCAGCGGACTCGCGGTGCGCGTGGCCCAGGGCGACCGGAGTCCGGCCGACGGTCTCGGGTTCCCGGTGGTCCCGGGCGGGCGGCGGCTGGTGGCGGTCATCGCCGATCTACAGGCGGAGCGCGGCGGTGTTCTTGTTGTCTCGCACCGGCGTGCCGCGGTGACCGGCGCCGACGTCGGTGTCGGGGTCGACGACCACGACGGCTCCCCGGCCTGGGGGGCGGACGTCCTGGTCGGCGGGGATCTCTCGGCCGCGGCGATGATGGTGGAGGCTGTCGCCGCCGCCGCCACGGTGAGCCGGCAAGCGGTGCGGCTCGCCCAGATCGGGTCCGGCGCGGGTGCGCTGGTAGCGGTGACCGGCGTCGGCCCCCACATAGTGACCCGCTCGACGCTGATGGTGCACGGGGCGACCGCGCTGTCGCTCGGCAACGGGATCCGGGTTGCACGTGATCTCGCTAGGCGTCCGCAGCCGCCGGCCAGCCCCCGTACGCCATGGCACGTGCTGCCGGCGCGACGTGTCCTGGAGCAGCTGGGCAGCACCCCCGATGGGCTCTCGCGCGCTGACGCGCTGGCGCGGCGCTCGGAGGTGGCCGGCGTGGGCGCGGTCGCGCCGGATCTGGTCGGAGCCTTCGTCCGGGAGTTCTCCAGCCCGCTGACGCCGATTCTCCTCGGTGGGGCGGCCCTGTCGGCTGCCACCGGATCGGTGCTGGATGCGGCTCTGGTGGTCAGTGTCGCGGTTGTGTCCGCGCTCATGGGTGCGGTCCAGCAGCGGCGGGCCGACGCCGCTCTTGCCCGCCTGTTCGCCCAGTCCGCGGTCCGCGCACGGGTGCGTCGCGACCGCCGGGATGTCGACGTCACCGCACAGGAGATCGTTTCCGGCGACGTGATCTCGATCGGGCCAGGGGACGTCGTTCCCGCCGACGGCCGCCTGCTGGCAGCGACAGATCTTGAGGTTGACGAGTCCTCGCTGACCGGTGAATCCCTTCCCGTTGCGAAGTCCCCACGTCCGGTCGCAGCCAGTCACGTGGCCGCCAGGGCGTCCATGGTGTACGAGGGGACCACGGTGGCCGCCGGTCACGGCAGAGCGGTGGTCGTGGCGACGGGTCCGGCCACCGAGGCGGGCCGGAGCATGGCCGTGGCGACGGGTCCGGCCAGGGCCGTCGGGGTCGAAGCGCGGCTCTCCGCGATCACCGAGTTCACCGTGCCGGTGGTGATCGGCGCGGCCGGGACGCTGCTCGCGTCCGGACTCATCCGTGGCCGGCCCGTTCGAAACACGCTGAGCGCGGGCGTGGCGCTGGCTGTTGCCGCCGTGCCTGAGGGCCTGCCGTTCCTCGCCACTGCGGCCCAGCTTTCCGCCGCCCGGCGGTTGTCCGGCCGCGGGGCACTGGTACGAAACCCGCGGACCATCGAGACTCTCGGCCGGGTGGACGTGCTTTGTTTCGACAAGACCGGCACGCTCACCAGAGGCAGGATTCGCCTGGGGGCCGTGTCGGACGGCGCCCGGACCGCCGCCGTCATGGACCTTGATGCCCGGCAACGCCAGGTCGTGGCCGCCGGACTGCGCGCCACCCCGGCCGATGCCGCCACGCATGCCAAGCTGCCCCACCCCACTGACCGGGCGGTGGCCAAGGGAGCGGCTGCCGCCGGCGTTGGCTGCGACCACGGCCTGGCGTCGTGGACGGCGGTGGCGTCGCTGCCTTTCGAACCGGGCCGCAGCTATCACGCCTGCCTCGGGCGGGCGGGCGACGGTGCGCTCCTCAGCGTCAAGGGTGCGCCCGAAGCGATTGTCCCGCGTTGCATCCGGTGGCGCACCGTGCACGGCACCATCCCCCTTGACCGGGCCAGCCGTGCACGGTTGAACCGTGAACACAATGCGCTCGGTCGAGGTGGCTATCGGGTGCTGGCGGTCGCTGAACGGCGGATGCCGGTGGCGGCTCGGGAACTGGCCGACAGCGACCTCGACGGGCTGACCTTTCTCGGCTTCCTGGGGCTGTCCGACCCGGTCCGGGCCGGCGCTGGGCCGTCGCTCGTCCAGCTGAGCGACGCGGGCGTCCGGACCATGATGATTACTGGTGATCATCCGACCACCGCGGAGACGATCGCCACCGAACTGGGAGTACTCGACAGCGGCCGGGTGGTGACCGGTACGGAGATCGATGCCCTGGACGACGACGCGCTCGACGCGCTGCTGCCCGAGGTGTCGGTGGTGGCCCGCGGTACCCCGGCGCACAAGGTGCGCGTTGTCGAGTCCTATCAGCGGCTGGGCAAGGTGGTCGCGATGACCGGCGACGGGGCCAACGACGCTCCCGCCATCCGGCTCGCGGACGTCGGGATCGCCCTGGGCAAACGCGGCACCCCGGCAGCTCGGGCCGCCGCCGACGTGGTCGTCACCGATGACAGGCTCGAGACGATCCTGGATGTTCTGGTCGAAGGCCGGGCGATGTGGGCCTCGGTCCGCCAGGCGTTGGGTATTTTCGTGGGGGGTAACCTGGGTGAGATCGCCTTCACCCTGCTCGGGTCGGTGGCCACGGGGGCATCGCCGTTGTCGGCCCGGCAGTTGTTGCTGGTCAACCTCCTCACCGATCTCGCGCCGGGGCTCGCCGTGGCGCTGCGCCAACCCGACCCCGACAAGGCGGGTCAGTTTCTCGGCGAGGGCCCGGAGCAGTCGCTCGGCCGCGCACTCGCCCGGGAAGTGGCGGTGCGCGCCGTCGCCACCACGGCCGCCGCATCCGGTGGATGGCTTGTCGCCCGTTTCACCGGCCGTCGCCGCCACGCCGACACCGTGGGGCTTGCTGCTCTGATCGGCGCGCAGCTCGGTCAGACGGTCCTGGTTGGGGGCCGGGGCAGGTCGGTGCTGCTGAGCAGCCTCGGATCCGCGGCCGTGTTGGTTGCGGTCGTACAGACACCCGGGCTCAGCCACTTCTTCGGTTGCACCCCGCTCGGTCCGGCCGGCTGGACGATCGTGGCCGGCTCCTGTGCGGGTGGAACGCTGCTGTCCAGGGC
>NZ_CAUVXO010000424.1:0-4605 GCF_963555865.1 Protofrankia sp. Cr1 | reverse complement strand
CACTAGGAGCCGTTCGGCGCGTTCGCCGGGCATCTCGACGAGAGTGATCCCGCCGGGATTGGCGTGCTGGAAGCGGGCGAGGGATGGCTCCTGTTCGAACAGGCTCGGCGCCACGAGAATCGGTAGGATGCGGCACCCGACCTGCGCTGCTGCTTCGAGTAGTGGCGGTATTTCATGATTGCGAATGAAGTCGGAGTCAAGGAAGTCTGCGCTGACGAGAAGGATCGCCGCACGTGCGCGGGAAAGCGCTATTGTAATTTCTTTGCGCCAGTCGTCACCCAGCTCTATCCGGCGGTCTGACCACAGATCGACGACTCCGTTGCGTTCCAAGGGGCTGAGGTGAACCTGGAGCCGGTCGAGCCATGCGGCGTCTTTGTGGCTATAACAGACGAATACCTGGTCCCGAGGCACCGGCAGCACTTTGCCGGCAGCGGTGAGAAGCTCGTCGCGGCTGAGTTGCCGTAGGTAGAACAGAAATTGCGGGTCGTCGGCGATCAGTCGCTGGCCTCGCGGGTCATAAAAGAGATGCTCGGCGATTCTCCTGCGCTTCAGCCCGAAGCCGTTACGCATCCCATCGATGAAAATCCGGTCGATTGCGTGGTCCAGATCCGGGCGTTCCTCGCGGACATTCTGGAGTCGAAGGATGCCATCGGGGGCCTGCGCGAGGCGAAGCAGGAGCTCGATACACAGGGGCTCGGTGGCGGCGTCGAGCACGATGAATTCGTCAACCATCGGCTGGTACTTCAGGCGGAGAGAGTCGGTCACCTTGGCGCGGGCCCGTCTGATGTCGGCCCGGACGGTCGTCAGGGTATCCACTGTCCGCTCGATACCGGCCATCATCGTCAGATGCCAGCACAGCATCTGCGCCGTGAGCAGGCTTCCCATTGCCGCCAGGCAGATCTCGGCCTGGTTGTCGAAGCGAAGGTGGAGAGCGACCTCGCCCTTCTCTATCATCTGAAGGATGAGGCTCTCGGTGGCGCGGCCAAGCCGGAACACCCGAATGCGGGTCGCCACGTCGGTTCCCACCGTTACCAGACTCAGCGCCGTGCCAGGGATCCCCACCACCACGAGCTTGCCCGCCGGACGCTCGTCGTCAGCGAGTAACTTCAGGTAGTCGGCGAGGCGGTCCCGAGTCTCGGCCGGCAACCGGTGGAAGTCGTCCACCGCGACGACTCCCTTATGGCCCTCAGGCAGCCGGCTGATCTCAGCGAGGTGGGCGGGATTGCGGGCACTGAGGATCCGCACCGGCCCGAGACGGTCGCAGTCCTGGGACACGGCGTGCCGCAGCATGGTTGTCTTACCGATCCCGGACGGCCCTTCCAGGACGATGCCGAGCCCAGGTTGGCGTAGTGCCAGCCGGAACTCGATGAAATCGTCTGGTTCGACGAAGGTCAGTGTCGGTACGCCGGCGGGCTTGAACACCTCGCCCAACTCGCGCTCCTCCCGCTCGGCCGAGAAGCGTCCGTGATCGATGCCCGGCTCGGCCGCGGCGCCACGCAGGCCCGATACTGCGAGTCGGATGCCGTCGATGATATTCTTGAGAGCCTCGTCCCGGCTGGCCCACCGGGTGACGGGAACACCGTCGGAGGGCAGCGGGGTAAGGCGCCCGAAGGGCTGGTGTTCCCAGGACGTCGCGCGCACCAGGACCGGTAGCACCACGGCTTGGCGGTCCTCGTGGCGGCGGAGAAGCACGTTCATATCTCGAGACGAGCCGTACTCCGTCGCCAGCAGATCACGGCTGACCAGCAGCAACGCGACTTCTGCCTCCCGCACGCCGGTGGCTATCCGCAGCCCGCTGTCTTCCTCGAGGGGTTGCTGGACCGGGTGCATGTCGACCCCCGATAACACCCCCTCCACCAGGAGCGTTCGCAGCGAGTCCGCTAACTCGACCGCGAAGGTGGCGTCGCCGGATGCATGCACGAGGAGGGCTCGTGGGCCCGGTGCGCGTTCACCGTCCTCGCGGCCGAGGCTGTCGAGCTGGTCTCCGTTCTGAGGGAAACGCGGGCTGTGGTCCGATTCTCGTCCGACCGTGGAGCCGGGGAACACCGGCACGCCACGAGGTTTACGCCGTCCTCCCTGGACAGCGCGGAGAAGACGCTCCCGTGCGTCCGCCGCGTCACTGGCCCCCGCGAGGTTGACCCAGACCAAACCGGCAAACGCCGCCGGCGTCTCCACGGGCTGCACCCGGACAGGGATCAGCCGCTCGCTTTGGATCCCTGTCGAGGCCTCGGACATCGCCGCAGCAGATCGGATATAGGCTGGAGAAACTACCGCGATGACCTTATCCGCGTTGGTGAGCGCGGTATGCAGCCGAGAGATAAAGTTTTCGCCGGCGGTGAAATCCCATTGCTGCAGTCCGACCGTGTAACCCGCGTCCTCCAGTTGCCACGCGATCCACTCGGCCCATTGCCGGTCCGCTGTGGTGTAACTGAGGAAGAAGTCCATCCTGTTGTCCATGTCGCCCCCGTCCGGTCAGAAGTGAAGCATAGCGTGGCGTCGCACACAGCATCGCTGGCACAGCGTAGTGGATATTGCCGAGTGTCATCGCTTCTGGGATCTTCAAAGCCGCATGGTCATGGTGTCGACGGCACTGTTGATGACCGTCGTCACGACTGTTGCCAATCACGTCCGATCGGTGGATTTCGTAGCCTGTCCGTCCGGACGTCTTTTTGTGCCGAAGTTATTGGATCTTCAGTCCGGTGTGGTGGGGCTTGGGCATGCTGCGGGACGGGCTCGGGCTGAGGCGCTGTTGGCTGGTGCCGCCACGTTCGGCGTCGCTCCATCCGGGTCGAAGATTCCAACGGTTGAGTAAAGATCATCAGTTGCCTGGTTGCCTTTCGGCAACACAGGGTGCACTACCCTTACATGTTTGTACGGACGGTGATCTGGCTGGCCAAAGGGCGACGCGCGATGGCGAAGCCGTCTCGCCTGGAGGCCCCAGGGGATGCTGCGGGGGTTCGGGTGGACGATCAGCGCTGGAAGCAGCGCACGCCGTCCGAGTTCGCCTGGGAGCGGGCGGCCCTGGGGTATCTCAGGACGCTGCTGCCGAACAAGGATCCGTTCCGGGCCTGGGCGAACGTGGAGTTCCTCGGCACCGACGGTTCGGTCAACGAGATCGATCTGCTGCTCGTCACCCCTGTCGGTATCGTCATCTTAGAGATCAAGTCGTGGTCCGCACTACTCGTGGGCGATGCGGGCACGTGGCGGCAGACACATCGTGCCCCCGTCGACAACCCGGTCATCGGAGCGGCCCGTAAGGCACGGAAGCTGAGGTCGCTGCTGGCTTCCCAGCAGGCCATGCGCGGGCGTCGGGTGCCATGGATCGAGGGCGCGGTCTTCCTGAGCGACGCCCGCCTGGAGGTCAGGTTTCGAGGAGGGGCCTGGTTGGCAGGATTTTCTGACCCGCCGTCACCGGTTCGCGCAGGACCGGCCGCACCGGGTCCGCATCTACCTGGCGAGCGGTGTCGACTCCCGTGACCAGCGGGACCAGCTGGTGCGGGCCGCAGAGCGGGAGTACCTAGCACTGCGTGGCATCGACCATCCCGGTATCGCGACGCCCGTCGACTTCGTCGAGCATGACCTCGGCCCGGCGGTCGTCTTCCGCTGGGCGCTTACGCTACGACTTGCCGCCGAGTTCCAAGGCTTCGCGCGTGATCTGCATAATCTCACGGCCAACATCTATGTAAGCCGTCTGGCTGGAGCCCGCACCGCATCCCTCGAACCGCTACGCTTGCTGTTTACATCCGGACGTGCTTTGGACAGAGGCAACGCCCATCCAGGCGCACTCGGCGCAGACTTTGCTCGCTTCGGTCTGACGCTCTGGCCTACGCTCGAAGCGACCAACCTTCGCGCATCCTCCTGGAACACCGCGCTCGGCCAACTGAACGCAGCCCGCAACGCTGTGGCCCATGACAACCCCGGCGAGATCGCAGACCTCGTCCGGCGGGGATGCCCGCCCACACTGGCCAGCGTGGAACGATGGCGCTCGTCGCTCGACGAACTGGCCGAGACATTAGACGATGTCCTCGCGACGTTCATCGAGGCGACCCTCGGCCCGCCGCGACCCTGGTGACGAGGAGGAAGCATACGATGCAGACACTGCCGGTTGCTGGTGACCATGTCCGCATTCCCTTCGGCCTGACCACCGTGAAGGGTGTGGTCCGTAACGCATACAACGAAGGAAGCGGCCCCCAGGTCACCATTGAGCTGCATATTCCTGGCGCCGACCCCGTCACCGGCACCTTCCCGCTCGACATAGTTGAGCCTGCTGAAGCCGCATAAAAACCTTCCCGGTGGTTGTCGGTGTCAATGTGATAAATGACACGGTAGTCGCCTCGTCGCGCGTTGTGGAGTCCGGCAAGTTGGAGCTGGAGTGGCTTGCCGACGCGGTGCGGGTTGGCCGCCAGCGATCCGTAAAGGAACTCGACGACGGCGGTGGCGACTTTCTCGGGCAGGCGGCGAAGGGTGCCTCGAGCGGGCGCGGTGAAGGCGGTCTCGTAGGCGTCGGTCACCGGCCGGTGGCGAGGCGCAGTGCTCGGCGACGACATCGCCCTGGGCACGAACCAACTCGGCGGTGGGCTGAGCGACGATCGTGCGAATCGCAGC
>NZ_CAUVXO010000423.1:1155-5246 GCF_963555865.1 Protofrankia sp. Cr1 | reverse complement strand
TCCACCGGTCGTGTACATTGTGTCGGCACCTGTTCAATGGGATCGGTGGGTGTCACGGAATAGGTTACCTGTTTCCGCGACGGCGACGGCCGCTCATGCGCAGACACATTCGCTGGAACGCGCCGGTGAACGCCGTGACAATGGACCGGTAAATGCGGAGTAGAAAGATGAAATTTCCGCTGCGTTGGCACTGCCAATCGCCTCCCTCGATCGAGCAATAGGGATGTCGGATTGGTGTTGACCATTGTTTGGCCTACTCCGCACAATTTAGGTGTAGCTCGCCGGCGAGCGCCTGCGCCGATGCCTGCCGGATGAAATGACAGGGGAATTGCGGATGATGGCGAAAGCACGACTGACGGTTATCGGCGACAGCTTCGTCGAGGGCCGGGGAGATCCGCGACCGGACGGGACGTACGGTGGTTGGGTGCCCCGGTTTGCGGAACTGTTCGGAATCCCCCGCAACAGCTATCTCAACCTCGGGACCTTCGACGCGACAACCCAGGACGTGGTTGCCGGTCAGCTTGGCGTCGCGTTGGTGAACAAGGCTCCGCTGATCGGCTTTGTCGCCGGGGTCAACGATCTGGTTCGAGACTATGACGCGGCGCGTTTCCGGAATAATCTTGAGATGATTTTCACCACACTGAGCGGTCCGGATACGGTGATGTTCACCGCGACGTATGCGGATATTCCGCGGAACCTGCCGTTGCCGGACACCTTCCGTCAACTGCTGCGAGCCCGTTTCGCCGAGGCGAACGAGTGCCTACGTGCGGTCGCCGGGTGGACCGGCGCGCTTTGCGTGGACGTCGCGGCCGCGCACGAATGGACGGATCCGGCCATGTGGTCGGCGGACGGCCTGCACCCGAGTCCGGCCGGTCACCGGCGCTTCGCCGAGGAAACGGCCGATCTCATAAGTTTTGCCACCGGGATGACGGTGTTGAACGGATCATCCGCTTTCGCCGGTGTCGGGTCGGGACCGCTCTCGTACTAGAAGGCCGCTGGTTGGGCCGACGTCGATGCGATCGTGATTTTTCCGCTGAGCGACCCAGGGACTTCGGCCTCCGGCGATGCGACAGAACCACGATCGCATCGCCTTCGGCCCTCTAGCGACCCAGGGACTTCGGCCTCCGGCGATGCGACAGAACCACGATCGCATCGCCTTCGGCCCTCTAGGAGAGGAAGACTGTGAGCGAGGGCGAGAAGCTGGCGGATCGGCGTCTGGCCAATAATCCGATCGCGATTGTTGGCATGGCGGGCCTGTTCCCGATGGCCCATGACTACCGTGAGTACTGGCAGAACATCGTGGATTCGGTGGACTGCACCCAGGATGTCCCGGCGAGCCGGTGGAACGTCGACGATTACTTTGATCCGGATCCCACTGTTCCGGACATGACCTATTCGCGCCGCGGGGGTTTTGTCCCGGATGTGAATTTTGATCCATTGGAGTTCGGTCTGCCGCCGAACCAGCTGGAGGTCACCAGCACCCTGCAGACGTTGAGTCTGGTGGTGGCGCGGGACCTGCTGCGTGACGCCGGGGCGACCGATTCGCAGTGGTATGACGCGTCACGGACGGGCGTGGTGCTGGGCGTCACCGGCCCGGTGCCGCTGATGCATCCGCTGGCGGCTCGGTTGTCGACCCCCGTGTTGAAGGAGGTCGTCCGCAGCTGCGGGCTCAGCGATGCCGATGCGCAGGCGATCGCGGCGAAGTACGCGGCGGCGTTCGCGCCGTGGGAGGAAAACTCGTTCCCGGGGCTGTTGGCGAACGTCGTCGCCGGCCGGGTCGCGAACCGCCTCGGTCTGGGCGGGATGAACTGCACGGTCGACGCGGCCTGTGCGGCGTCGTTGACCGCCGTCCGCGTGGCGGTGGCGGAGCTCGTCGACGGCCGGGCCGAGATGATGATCGCCGGTGGCGCCGACACCGAGAACTCAATCTTCGGTTACATGTGTTTCAGCAAGACACAGGCGTTGTCACGAGCCGGGCGTATCCGGCCCTTCGACGATGCCGCTGACGGCACGTTGGTCGGTGAGGGCATCGGCATGCTCGCGTTGAAGCGTCTTGCCGACGCCGAGCGCGACGGGAACCGCGTGTACGCGGTGATTCGCGGTATCGGCTCGTCCAGCGACGGCCGGTCGAAGAGTATCTATGCGCCGCGTGCGGAAGGTCAGCGGCTGGCGCTGGCACGGGCCTATGCCGATGCAGACTGTTCGCCGGCGTCGGTGGAGCTGTTCGAGGGACATGCGACCGGTACCGCGGTAGGGGACAAAACAGAGCTGTCGGCGCTGAACGGTGTTCTCACTGAGGCGACCGATGAGCGGCATTTCGCGGCGATCGGAAGTGTGAAGTCACAGATCGGGCACACCAAGGGTGCGGCCGGTACGGCGAGTGTGATGAAGCTCGCGCTGGCGCTGTATCAGAAGATGCTGCCCGCGACGATCAATGTGGAGCGCCCGAACAGCGCGATCAATTTTGCTGACGCGCCGTTGTACGTCAACACCCGCACCCGGCCGTGGATTCGTGACCCGTATCGGCCGGTGCGGCGGGCGGCCGCGTCCGCGATGGGGTTCGGCGGGACGAACTTCCATGTCGTGTTGGAGGAGCACAACGGGGATCGTGGCGCCGTCAAAGCGTTGCATCGGACGGCTCGGGCGTATCTGTGGCATGCGCCTGACACCAGCGCATTGGTGGATGTGCTGCGTTCGGGTGCGTCGGGGGAGGAGACGGCGTCGATTCCCGCCGGGCATGCCCGGGTCGGGTTCGTGGCCGCCGACGACGAGACGGCGCAGCGCCTGCGCGCATTGGCGGTCGATCAGCTCGCGACGTCCGGGGACGTGGAGCAGTGGACGCATCCGGCCGGGGTGTTCTTCCGGAGCCGGCAGCTGCCGGACCTGAAGGTCGGCGCGTTGTTCGCCGGGCAGGGCAGCCAGTATCTGGACATGGGCGTGGAGGCGGCGCTCAACATTCCGACCGTGGCGACCGCCTTCGATGATGCGAACGGCTCGTTCGCCGGGGCGGCGCGGCGTCTGGCCGCGGTCATCTACCCGGTACCCGTCTTTGACGCGGGCCAGCGCCAGGCGCAGGAGACAGCTCTTCGCCAGACCGAATACGCGCAGCCGGCTATCGGTGCGCTCTCGGTCGGGCAGTTCCGGTATCTGACCGAGTTGGGCCTGCGCTGTTCTGGTTTCCTCGGACACAGTTTCGGGGAGCTGACCGCCCTGTGGGCGGCTGGCGCGTTGGCCGACGCGGACTTTTTCCGCCTCGCGCGCGCCCGTGGTGAGGCGATGGCGCCACCGGCCGACGATCCCGAACACGACCCGGGTGCGATGGCGGCGGTCCAGGCCACACGCGAGCAGGTCACCGACGTCCTCGCGGCCTTCCCGAGTGTGATCGTGTGTAACCACAACGCGCCGGACCAGGTGGTGGTGGGTGGGGACACCCAGGGGGTCGGCGAGGTGGTCCAGGAATGTAAGCAGCGGGGGTTGAACGCACGGCAGCTGCCGGTTTCCGCGGCTTTTCACACCAGTCATGTGGCCCATGCGGTGGAGAAGTTCCGGTTGGCGGTGGAGGCGGCGCGCATCAACGTGCCGGCACAGCCGGTGTATGCGAACACGGCGGGTGCCGCGTACGGGTCGGATGTCGAGGCGAACCGGCGGGTGCTGGCCGGGCAGCTGCTGGAGCCGGTCGAGTTCGTCGCGGCCCTGGAGGCGATGCGCGCCGACGGCTGCAACGTGCTGGTCGAGTTCGGTCCCAAGCAGGTGCTGACCCAGCTTGCGCGGCGGACGTTGGCCGAGTCCGGGGTGGTCGCCATACCCACCGACGCCGGGCCGCTCGGTGACAGCGATGTCGCTGTGAAGCAGGCCGCGGTTCAGCTCGCGGTCCTCGGGATACCGATCACGGGAATCAACCGGTACGACGCCCCCGCCTGGGTGACGGCCCCGTCCCGCGGCATGGTCGTGACCCTCAACGGTGCCGAGTACGTGCCCGATTCACGTCGGGCCGCCTATCAGGCCGCCCTCGACAACGGCTACCAGATATCCACCACTGACGCGACCGGGGGTAGCGGGTCGTCCGCCGATGTGAGCGCGAGCGACGCGCA
>NZ_CAUVXO010000423.1:0-523 GCF_963555865.1 Protofrankia sp. Cr1 | reverse complement strand
CGGTTGCGTCGGACCCGAATCGCTCGCCAATTATGGTTGACGTGTCACAAGATGTCGTTGCGCAGCATGTAGCGGTGCACACGCAGTATCTGGAAAGCCAGCTGCGGATCGCGGACGAGTTGGTCGGTGTGCTCCAGGCCCACCGCGACGATCAGGACGCGTCGTGGTTGCCGCAGGCTGTCGAGGCGGTGAAGGACCAGAGCCTGGCGATCGGCCGGGCGCACATCCGCGCGAACGAGATCCTCGCCGCACTCGCCGACATCGAACGGGATGCTCACCGGCACGCGGCGCCATCCACCGGCTCGGCGCCGGTGTCGGCCACCGTCGACCGGGCCGTGGCGACGCCGACAGCGTTGGCAGGTCGGCAACCGCGCCCGGAGCTGGTTTCCCCAGCGTCAGCCGCTCCGGTCCAGGTTGTTCCCGCCCAGCCCGCACCCGCCCAGCCCGCACCCGCCCAGCCCGCACCCGTCCCCGCCGTCGTGGTTCCCGCGGCGTCCAGTGACGGAGTCGGTGCTTTGGCGGT
>NZ_CAUVXO010000422.1:0-4623 GCF_963555865.1 Protofrankia sp. Cr1 | reverse complement strand
CGCCCCGCTCAGATGCACCCCGGACAGCGTCAGCTCGTCACCGAGGCGCGCTGCCGGCTGCCGGCGCTGCGGCTGCGCCGCTGTCAGCGTCGGCACCGGCGGGATCACAAACGGCACGACCGAAACCCCGGCATCGGCCGGCCCGCGGGTCAGCACCGGCAGCGGCGTCCGCGCCTGGCGACGACTCTCGATCAGAACGACCCGCGCCTGGTACGCGGCGGAGATCCGGTACTGCGTCTGGAATGCCGTCCACAGGCGATACATGTCGTCGATCGACAGCGCTTCCGGTGTGATTCGTATCCGCTCGACCTGTTCCCACAGGTCGTTGCCGGCGAGCGCGATCCTGATCTCCCGTGGACCCAGAACCGGATGGTCGTGCAGCGCCACCATCGCCCGCCCCAGCAGGTTGTGGGCCATGACGTCGTCATCACCGTCGCCGTACGCGGTGATCAGATAGTGCAGAATCAGCGGCAACGGCGGGAATGCCGGCTCACCCGGCCGAGTGCCGGGCGGGTTGTCGTTACGCAGCGCCGCGTCGATCGAGGTGTGGTAGAGGAACAGATTGATCTGATTACCGGTGGCGGTGGCCCGGGCACGGTCCGGCGGCTTGGCGGACACCTCGGCTCCCCCGAGGTCCGAGGCCGCGTCGAAGAGCAGGTTGCGCAATGTCCTGGTGACCGCGGCGATGGCAAGGGCGCTACTCATCCTTGACCGCCGCGGGAACGCAGATAGTCGTCCAAAGACACTGCGGGGGTGCGCCCACGTCCGCGTTCACCCGCGGCCGGCGCCGGGGCGTTCGGCAGGACCGCCCGGATCTCGACCCGACCGATCGTGACCTGCACGACCGGTTCGGGGTCGGGGCCGTTCCCGGCGTGCCCGCCGTGCCCGCGGGCAGCCGTGGGTATGGGCCCTGCCAGCAGGGACCCCGTGGCCAGCAGGGACCCCGTGTCGGAGTCGACCATCGCGGCCAGGGCACGCGGCGCTGGGGAGGGCTGCCGGGAGCTGCCCGACCACGGACGGTCCGGCACCACCGGCGCGGGAGAACCAGACGCCCGCGGACCCGTCTGGTCGGGCCCGGGAACCTGCGCGTCTCCGGATCCCTGGTCGGGGTCCGGGCCTGCCGGCTGCTCACCGACCGAGGCGTGCCGGCTGTTGCCGGTCACCGCTGACGGGCCCCACTTCCCGAAGCGATTTCTACCGGTCGTGACGTCGGCTGCGGCCGGTGGGAAATCGCTCTGCAGAAGGAAGCCGCCCTGTGGAAGGAAATCGCCCTGTGGACGCGAAACGCGTACACCCGCGCCGTCAACGACATCGCTGGACGCCTCGGACCCGATCTCGACCTGAGTTTGCGCGGACCCACCTGCCATGACCGGGCTGGCGAACGCCCTGCCGGGAGCCTCGGATGACGCGGCCAGCGGCGTGATTTCGGCGAAGCCGGGGCCGGTACCGTCCTCGCCGGTCGGCGACGAGCCCGTGACCCCACTGTCGGGGACGGGCCCGACCGGCGCCACCGTGCCCGCGATATCCGGGCGACCCGACGTGGTCAGGGCTGGCTGTACGACCCGAGTGGGCTGCCCGACCCAAGTGGGCTGCCCGACCCAAGTGGGCTGCGGCGCGAGTACTGGCGGGGCGTCCCGTCCGCCCCAGCCGGTGACGTCATCTGCGCGGGAACCGACCACCGCCGGCTCGATCGTCCCAGCTGATCCGAGTGATTCGTGTGGCTCGGGTGACCCGAGCGGGCCAGCTGACCCAGCAGGTTCGAACAGGGAGACGATCCGCGGTCGGACCACATAGGCGGCGTCGGCTCGCGCGGCGAGCCGGGTAAGGAAGGAACTCATCCGCCGATCGCCTCCAGATAGAAACTCCGCCGCCAAGGGCTGAGGCGAAGAATGTCGGGCTCGCGCCAGCCGTAGGCGGAGGCGATCCGGTGAACGTCGTAAAGGGTGCGCACCGCCCAGGCATCCACCTCGGCCCACAGGAACGCGGCGGCGTCGAACAACACCTCGCAGGTGCGGTCACAGGCGGGGCAGGTCGCGGCCAGCTCGACGTCAGCCTGGGGATCCATCTCCGCCATCCGTTCCTCGACGGCGTCGACGACGTCAGCGGGCAGCGCGGACGGCGCCAGGGTACGGTCGCCTCGCCTCGCCTCGACGACGCAGAGTTCGATGAGCGCCTGCCGGATTGCCGCGATCGTCATCGACGGCCCCGACAGTCTGTTCACGGCTAGAAGATCGCGGCTGGTCGGAACCCGGAACCGGACGTGGTACCCGCCGCTGTCGACCTCCGCCGGGCCAAGGGGAGCCGGCAGCCCGCGACCAGCCGCACCATCGATTCCGGCCGGCTGCGGGGTGCGGACGTCGCCGACATCGAAACTCAGCTCCAGCTCGTCACCGCAGCTGGTACAGGTGGCCACCGCGACGAGCCGGCTACCGAAGCCATGCTCCCGCACGGACAACAGGCAGGCGTCGCGCTGGCCGATGCTCAGGTCGGCGAACTCCTCCGCCGACACCTGGGGCCAGGCCGCGCCGAGCAGAAGCAGTGCACGCATCGGCGGCGGGCAGTCCTGTCCCCGCTCCCAGGCATCCAGCAGCTCCCGCGCGGGCAGCGTGCTCATGTAATGTAGCCCTTCCTCCGATCGAAGTGACACGTGCGTCCCGGTTCCCGGGCTGGTGATTCGGAGCCCGTCGGGAAATCAGCCCGGCCACGCATCAGGACGGGTCGTCGAAGGACAGTTCCTTCTCCTCCTTGACGGCGGTGTCCCGGACCCACCCCTCGTTCTCCAGTTTGATGTGCTGGATCAGCACCGCATTCGCGTTCGCATCAAGATCGGACAAACACTGGTACTCCGAAACCCAGCAGCGGAACACCTGATAGGCGATGACCTTCTGGCCCCCCTCGTTGAAGACCTCGATCGTGATGTCCTTACGGAAGTCGGCGAGTGAGACCTCCCTGTCCCGCTTCTCCGGCGCTGCCTGGGCGTTGCGGTAGTCCCACACCTTGTTCGCCCACCGCTCGAACTCGACGTCGAACGTGACACCCCGTTCCAGGGTGATCGCGTCGAACTCGACGCGTCCCGGCGACTTGCGGGTGGTGCTCTCGTCGCCACCGTCGCGATGCTTGACGACCTCGGTGGTTCGTTTGAAGGCGCTCACCTTGCTGACACCCGCGACGTACTTTCCGTCCCACTTCACCCGGAACTTGAAGTTCTTGTAGGGGTCGAGACGGGATGCGTTGACGCTGAACTGAGCCATGTCCTCCGCCTCAGGTCTGCAGCTGGCCGGCGAGCTGCTGGATGTGGATGATGACGAACTCGGCCGGCTTGAGCGGGGCGAAACCGACCAGAATGTTGACGATCCCGCGGTCTATGTCGTTCTGCGGGTTGTTCTCCTGGTCGCATTTGACCAGATATGCCTCCTGCGGAGTCCGTCCCTGGAACGCGCCCTGCCGGAACAGCGAGTTCATGAAGGACCCGACATTGAGCCGGACGGAGGACCACAGCGGCTCGTCATTCGGCTCGAACACCACCCACTGGGTGCCGCGGTACAGGCTTTCCTCGATGAACAGGGCGGTCCGTCGGACCGGTAGGTACTTCCACTGGTCGGCGAGTCGGTCGGCGCCGCGCAGGGTCCGGGCACCCCATACGACGGCGCCTGCGGCCGGCAGCGTCCGTAGGCAGTTGACGCCCAACGGGTTGAGCCGACCGTTCTCCAGGTCGGTCACACCGACCGCGAGCGCCCTGATCCCGCTGATCGAGGCGTCGGTGCCGGCGGGCGCCTTCCACACCCCGCGCTGGCCGTCGGTACGGGCGAACACACCCGCGACCGCCCCTGCCGGCGGAAACTCCACGGCCTGCCCAGCGACATCCGTGATCGTCAGACGGGGAAAGTACAGAGCCGCGTTCCTGGCATTGTCCCCGGTGACCGGCAGCGGGCCCGCGACAACGGTCGCGATATCGGTCCACTTCTCCGGAGGATCGACCAGGAGTATCGCCCGCCGGTCGACGCACAGTTTCGCCGCCGCGTCCAGCGTGTCCTGCTCGACATCGGCCGTCATGGCGTCCGCGCTCGCGGGTGCGAGAACAAGCATGTTGAAGATGTCGGTGGCCCGCAGCAGCTCCAGGCCCGCCCGATAGGCGTGGCCGTCCGGTACGGCCCCGTCGGCGCCGCCGGTACCCTGGGCGAACGTCGCGGGCGCGCCGGCCGGGCCACCGGCGAACGGGTCCTGGCCCGCCCCCACCGCATCGTGCGCCTTCGGCTGCTTGTCGAGCACGCCGCTGCCGGTGACGAGCCGGGACCCGGCAAGCATTCTGGCCAGACTGAACGGGGATGTCGGCTTGGCGACGATGTTGCGAAAGCTCTCTTGCGCGCCGGTCCCGGTATCTCGGACCGTCAGGTTGTAGAGATCGTCCTTGATCTCGCCGACGAGAGGCTCCCGCGTGTCGTGGTCGACCCGGGCCCGCAGCGAATTTCCCCATACACCGGGGTACTTGGCCGTCACCGTCACCCCGTCACGCAGATCAATAGTCGACGCCGCCGCGCCGGCGACCGCGGGTGGCCCCACCGCGCCCGCGGACACGACCCTGACGATCTCGGCCTCGCTGCCGCCGTTGAGGTAGTACAGGTA
>NZ_CAUVXO010000421.1:0-4627 GCF_963555865.1 Protofrankia sp. Cr1 | reverse complement strand
GGTGGGCGCATCCCGGACCGCGTGGCTCGCCCTGACCGGTGCGCCCCTGGACGCGGTGACCGCTGTTCGCTGGGGCCTCGTCGACGAGCTTGTCGAGGCTTGATCCGAGGCTTGATCCGACGTTTCGGCAGGTGCGCGCGGACGTTTCGGCGCCTACTATGTGGACATCCTATTATCTGTTGTCCAACTACCGGCGGCGGCACGTGCCTGCCGCGGGGCTCGGAGGTCACAGGGATGAGTGCAGTCGACCGGTCCGCCCTGCATGTGCCGACCAACCCGGTGCGGATCGTTACCGCCGCATCCCTGTTCGACGGGCATGACGCGGCGATCAACATCATGCGCAGGATCCTGCAGTCGCAGGGCGTCGAGGTGATCCACCTCGGCCATGATCGTGGCGTCGACGAACTCGTCACGGCCGCGGTCCAGGAGGACGCGAGCGGGGTGGCGCTGTCGTCCTACCAGGGTGGCCATGTCGAGTACTTCACGTACCTGGTGGAGCGGCTGCGCGAGCGCGGCGCCGGCCACGTGCGGGTGTACGGCGGGGGAGGGGGCGTCATCGTCCCCGAGGAGATCGCCCTGCTGCACTCCCGTGGCGTCGCCCGGATCTTCTCGCCTGAAGACGGCCAGCGCCTGGGCCTGCCCGGGATGATCAATATGATCGTCGCCGCCTGTGACACCGATCTGACCGAGCAGCCCCCGCCGCTGTCGGCGGTCCTCGCCGGTGAGCAGGCCGCGCTCGCGCGGGCGATCACGGTACTTCAGGCCGGAAGGTCGCCCGAACTCGCGGCGCAGCTCCGGGCGGCGGCGCGGCCCGAGGTTCCCGTACTCGGCATCACCGGGACGGGCGGGTCGGGAAAGTCCTCCCTCACCGACGAGCTGTTGCGCCGCTTCCGCGTCGACCAGCAGGACAAACTGCGCATCGCCGTTATCGCGGTAGACCCGACCCGCCGACGGGGAGGCGGCGCGCTGCTCGGTGACCGCATCCGGATGAACGCACTCGGTGACGCCGAGGGTGCGGCCACCATCTTCTTCCGCTCCCTGGCGACCCGGGGTGCCGGCGGCGAACTGCCTGAGCGCATCGGTGACGTGATCGCCGCGTGTCGGGCCGCCGGCTACGATCTGGTCGTCGTCGAGACACCGGGTATCGGGCAGGGCGACGCCGGGATCGTCGACCTCGTCGACGTCTCGCTCTACGTGATGACACCCGAATACGGCGCCGCGTCCCAGCTTGAGAAGATCGACATGCTCGACTTCGCGGACGTCGTGGCGATCAACAAGTTCGAGCGGTCCGGGGCGGATGACGCCCGCCGCGACGTCGCCCGCCAGCTGGTGCGCAACCGGGAGGCGTTCGGTGTGTCCTGGACGGACATGCCCGTTTTCGGGACGAGCGCGGCCAGGTTCAACGACGACGGCGTCACCGCGCTCTACCAGCACCTGACCGGTCTGCTCGCAGTCAAGGGCCTGCCACTGGCAGCCGGAGGGCTACCCACGGTGACGGTTAAGGCGTCCTCGGGGCTTGCCACCGTGGTCCCATCGGCCCGCGTCCGGTACCTGGCGGAGGTGGCCGAGACCGTCCGCGCCTACCACCAGCGCGGCGCTGAGCAGGCCGAGGTGGCGCGCCGGCGCCAGCACCTGCTGACCGCTCGGCGTGAACTCGCCGCCGCAGGCCACGATCAGGGTGCGCTCGACGGCCTCGACAGCCTGCTGGACGATGCCGAGAAGGCCCTGGACCCGACCATCGGGGCACAGCTGGAGAGCTGGCCGGCCACGGTGGCGGAGTACTCCGGCGACGAACTCGTCTACACGGTGCGGGGAAAGGACATCCACACGCCGCTGCGTCGGGTCACCCTCTCGGGCACCTCGATACCGCGGGTGGCGCTGCCGCGCATCAGCGACCACGGCGAACTCGTCCGCTTCCTGCAGGCGGAGAACCTGCCCGGCCGCTTTCCGTTCACCGCCGGGGTGTTCCCGTTCAAGCGGGCCGGCGAGGCACCCGCGCGGATGTTCGCCGGTGAGGGCGACCCGTTCCGGACCAACCGGCGGTTCCATTACCTTTCCCGGGGGTCGGCGGCCACCCGGCTGTCCACGGCGTTCGACTCCGTGACGCTCTACGGCCGCGACCCGGCGCCGCGTCCGGACATCTACGGCAAGGTCGGCACCTCCGGGGTGTCAATCGCGACCCTGGACGACATGTCGGAGCTCTACGCGGGCTTCGACCTGTGCTCGCCGACGACGAGCGTCTCCATGACGATCAACGGCCCGGCGCCGACGATCCTCGCGATGTTCCTCAACGTGGCCGTGGACCAGCGCCTCGACGCGTTCCGGGCCGACCAGGGCCGCGAGCCCACCACCGAGGAGGCCGCGGGCATCCGGGCGCACGCACTGGCGACCGTGCGGGGCACCGTGCAGGCCGACATCCTCAAGGAGGACCAGGGCCAGAACACCTGCATCTTCTCGACCGAGTTCGCGCTGCGGTGCATGGCGGACGTGCAGGAATGGTTCATCGCCCACGGCGTCCGCAACTTCTATTCGGTGTCGATTTCCGGATATCACATCGCTGAGGCCGGGGCGAATCCGATCAGTCAGCTCGCCTTCACCCTCGCCAACGGCTTCACCTATGTCGAGGCCTACCTCGCCCGCGGTATGGCCATTGACGACTTCGCGCCGAACCTGTCGTTCTTCTTCTCCAACGGGCTGGACGCGGAATACACGGTCATCGGTCGGGTCGCCCGGCGGATCTGGGCGGTGGCGATGCGCGAGCGTTACGGCGCGTCGGAACGGTCCCAGATGCTCAAGTACCACGTGCAGACATCCGGGCGGTCTCTGCACGCGCAGGAGATGGACTTCAACGACATCCGCACGACCCTGCAGGCCCTGTGCGCCATCTACGACAACTGCAACAGCCTGCACACCAACGCCTATGACGAGGCGGTGACCACCCCGACCGAGCATTCCGTCCGCCGGGCCCTGGCCATTCAGATGATTATCGACAACGAATGGGGTCTGGCGGGCAACGAGAACCCGTTGCAGGGCTCCTGTGTCGTCGATGAACTCACCGATCTCGTGGAGGAGGCGGTGCTGGCCGAGTTCGAGCGGATCTCCGAGCGTGGCGGCGTGCTCGGTGCGATGGAAACCGGTTACCAGCGCGGTCGCATCCAGGACGAGTCCATGCTGTACGAGCAGCGCAAACATGACGGCACACTGCCGATCATCGGGGTGAACACGTTCCTCGACCCGGCGGCCGACGCCAACCCGCGCGGCCCGGTGGAACTCGCGCGTGCCACCGAGGACGAGAAGCGCTCCCAGCTGGCCCGGCTCGCTGACTTCTCGGCCCGGCACGCGCAGGAGGCGCCGGCGGCGCTGCGCCGGCTGCGGGAAGCCGCAGCCGCCGGCCAGAACACCTTCGACGTGCTCATGGACGCGGTCCGCTGCTGCTCGCTCGGCCAGATCAGCGATGCGTTCTTCGAGGTCGGCGGCCAGTACCGGCGCAATGTCTGATTCATCTGACAGGCACTGATTATTCGGTCAGGTGGTTCGGCTTCGGGCGGTGCTGGGGGACGGGCGGTGCGGGGAGAACGGTGTGCGCGCCGCCTTCGGTCAACTACGCTGGGCGGGAGCCGCGTGTGTCCGAGGTTGTCAGGAGTCATCTGCCCGTGTCCTCCCCGAAGCCGCTGCCGTTCGACCCCATCGAGGAGGCACGGCGGCAGTGGACGGCGCACGGGTGGGCACAGGCCGCCGACGGCATGGCTGCGGTCACCTCCGTGATGCGGGCGCAGCAGATCATCCTCGCCCGGGTGGACGAGGTACTGCGCCCGTTTGACCTGACCTTCGCCCGCTACGAACTGCTCATGCTGCTGCTGTTCAGCCAAGCCGGATCATTGCCGATGAGTAAGGTCGGCAACCGTCTGCAGGTGCATCCGACGAGCGTGACGAGCGCGGTTGACCGGCTCTCCGCCCAAGGGTTCGTCCGGCGCATCCCACATCCGACGGACCGGCGGGCCACCCTGGCGGAGATCACGCCGGCCGGTCGGGACATCGCGACCGCGGCGACCGACCGGCTCAACGAGAGCGTCTTCACCAACCCGGATCTGTCACCTGATCAGATCACCTCGCTCGTCGAGGTCCTGACGGAGTTCCGCGGCCGCGCCGGCGACTTCTGAGCCGGCTGCTGAACCGGCCGCCTTCGGACCACGCACATCCCGACCCGGCGGTATTCACCTGATGTACCGGCCTTGTCACGATCCGACCTGGTGTGTATCGTCGTCTTTGGATCTGCTGACAAGCAAAATACACAGGGGTGTGTATGTTAATGACCATGACGGACGTGCGGACCAACATCGTTGTCAACGACGAGTTGATCGAGGAGGCGATGCGCCTCTTCGGCGTGAACACGCGGCGCGAAGTCGTAGATCTTGCTCTGCGGCATCTCATCGGCCACGCGACCTTCCGACGTCGGGCGCTGGCCATGGAAGGCATGGGGTGGGAAACGGACATGGACGAGATCCGCCCGGGTTTTGTGTCAAATCTCCAGGACGCCTCGGTGGAGGATCGATGATTCTCGTTGACACGTCCGCGTGGGTCGAGTTCTTCCGCAAGACCGAGTCACCGGTCCACCGGCGGTTGCATC
>NZ_CAUVXO010000420.1:4882-5398 GCF_963555865.1 Protofrankia sp. Cr1 | reverse complement strand
CGAGCCAGCCGGGACGGACGAGGTGCCGCGGGCGGTCGTCCGCGCGGTGCACGAGCACACGGTGGGAAATCCGTTCTACGTCCGCGAAGTAGCCCGAGGTCTGGTCGAGGACGGCAAACTCGTCCGACGCGACGGACGGTGGCTCAGTGACACGAGCGTGTCCGCGCTGGGCATTCCGGCCACCGTCCACCAGGCGGTGCGGGCACGCGTCGGAGGGCTGGCACCGGCAACGCGATCGTTGCTGCAGGCCGCCGCGGTGTTTTCCGGCGACCTGTGCCTGGCCACGGTGGGCGCGGTGGCGGAACTGTCCGAGGCGGGCGCACTCGACGCGGTGGACCAGGCCTTGGCGACAGGATTCCTGCGACGCACGGCGAATGTCTGCGCCCCCTACGCGTTCGCGCACGCGATCGTCCGCGACGCGCTGGCTGACTCGATCAATCCCGACCGGGCTGCCCGCCTGCACCGCCGTGCCGCCGACGTCCTCGAAGGCGAACAGCCCACCGATCACGCTGCCGT
>NZ_CAUVXO010000420.1:2621-4691 GCF_963555865.1 Protofrankia sp. Cr1 | reverse complement strand
GGCGGAGCAGTACCTGCGGTCCCGGGCGCTGCCGGGAGCCGAACGCGGCGTCGTCCACTGCCTGCATGCCGCCGAGTCCGCCAGCCGCGACCACGCTCACGGCCAAGCCGTCCGGCTGCTTGGCAACGCCCTTGAGCTGATGCCGGCCCAAGGCGGCAACGAACGGGCGGAGGTTCTTCGGCGGCTGGCGGTCGCGCAGGCGCAAGCCCTCGACGGCACCAGGGCACCCGAGACCACCCGTCGCGCGCTCACCCTGCTCGACGCGGTGCAAGGCGCCGAACTCGTCGTCCACGTGGTCGACGCGCTACGGGAAGGTGCGCCCGCTTCGGCCTGGGAGCCGCTGGTAGGTGACGGTCTTCGCCTGGTCGGAGACGACGGTACCCTGACGTGGGCCCGGCTGGCGGTCGCCGTGGACCCGGTTGACACTGTCGAGTCCGGTGCGATGGCGTGGGTGCGGGTCGGGCGATGGCGGGAGTACCCGGCCGACGCCGTCGCGGTCCTGCGCTCCCGCGGCGGCGAGGACGACCAGGCCCGCGCGATCGAACCGTTCCAGCCGAGAACCGTCGAACAGACACAGGCACTGCTGGCGCGGGTTCAGGGCTGGTCGAGTCCGCGGGCGGTCATGCGCGGACTCGACCTGGTGGGCCGGGATTTCACCTTCCGCCACGGCCGGATCACCGTCGCCACCGACTGCTACCGGGAACTGCTGGCAGTCGGTGAACGGGTCGGGTCAGTGGTCGCGAGGAGCGAGGCGTGCGCGCAGCTTGCCCTGTGCACGGCGCTCGCAGGTGACGTCGCCGCCGCGCACGGTCACCTGGAGCGGGCATTCGGACTGGTCGAGGGGCTGTGGTCCGGCCACCGGCGCCATCTGCTCGGGACCGTGTCCCACTCGGTGATTCTGGGATACCTCACCCGCGACGCCGACTGGTCCGGCCTGGGCGCGCGGTTGGAGGACTGGCTGCGAGGCCCGCTGGCCGCCAGGGCGCCCTTCGCGAACGTGTTCGTCGCGTTGGCGGCGCTCTGCCATGCATTCGCCGGTGAGGGTGACGCGGCCCGGGCGCGGCTGCGCGACGTCGCCGGCCTGCTCGTCCAGCTGTCCCCGCATGATCATGCCGTCGCGGGGACGCTCTGGTTCGGCGTTGCCACGGCCTGGGAATTGGGCGACCCTGAAGCGGCCGGCTGGCTGGCCCCCGCGCTGGACCGGCACCGGACCAGCGGTGGTCCGCCCGGCCCGATGGGATCCACCGAACATGGCGCTGGCCGCGTCGCCGCGCTGCTGGGCGACCGGATCGGCGCGGCCGAGCAGTTTGCGGTGGCACGGCATGCCACGACCGCCGGTGGCGGCCACGCCGTCCGCGCACTGCTCGACGTCGACGACGCGATCGTCCGGGCCGACCCGATGGCTCTCGACACGGCTCTACGCGCGCTGGACCGGCGCGCCATGCCCGGCTGGGCCGCATGGGCACGCTCGGCGGACCACCAGGCAAGGGTGGGCGCCGGCCGGCGTACCGGCCGGGGCGACGACACCTCGACGCGGCCCCGCCCCGCCGGGCTGACCCCGCGCGAGGTCGAGGTACTCGGACTGCTCGCGGCCGGTCGGACGAGCAAGGAGATCGCGGCCGATCTCGTCCTGTCGCTGCTCACGGTCAACCGCCACGTCGCGAACATCTACACGAAGATCGGCGCCCGAAACCGGGCCGAGGCCACCGCGTTCGCCATCGCACACGGCCTGAGCGCCAAACCGACCAACCGGACTACATAGTTCTCGGTAGCAGCCGGCCGCAGCGGTTCGAACCGAAGATGACGACAATTGTCGACGCTTGATAAGCGCACGCCTTCCTAAGGTCATCCCGACGGTGTTTCGAAAAAAACATTCGAAAGACGAAAGGGAGACCGATGGCAACCATGGAGATCAACGGAGTCGGTATCGCCTACGACGACAGCGGGGCTGGTGCGCCGCCGATTCTGTTCGTCCACGGCTGGGGCGGGAACCGGACCAACTTCGCGCCGCAGGTAGCGCACTTCGCCACCAGCCACCGAGTGGTAGCGCTTGACCGGCGCGGCCACGGT
>NZ_CAUVXO010000420.1:0-2059 GCF_963555865.1 Protofrankia sp. Cr1 | reverse complement strand
GAGTCCGACAAACCCGAACAGGACTACACCGTCGAAGGCGCGGCCGACGACCTGGCCGCCGTATGTCGCGAACTGGGACTCGACCGCGCGATCGTCGTCCAGCACAGCTTCGACCGGATCGCCTTCGATTTCGCCAGCCGCTACCCCGAGTTCGTCCGAGGGTTGTGCGTTCTTGACGGTCCGACTCTCGCCGGCCCGGGATTCGACGAGGCCGCCCGCCAGTTCCTCACCGGCCTTGAGTCCGAGCACTGGCTGGCGGCGATCCGCGGCTTCGCCGACGAGTTGGTGTTCGCGCCGGGTACCTCCGACGATGTGCGGGAGCAGACGATCGCCGAGGTCACCGCCACCCCTCGGCACGTGCTGGTCTCGACCTGGCGGCACTTCATCGCCTACCCGTCCGAGGACGCCCTGGTCAAGATCACCTGCCCACTGCTGTACATAGCCGGCAGCTTCCCCGCCGACACCGAGCGGCTGCGTGAACTGTGCCCGCAGCTGGAGACGGCCGAGGTCCGCGGCTGCGGGCACTTGATCATGCTTGCCAACCCCGAGGCGGTGAACCGCATCCTGGCCGGATTCGTGGCGCACACCGACCCGCGACCATAGGAACCACCGGCCACCGGCGGCGGACGCGTCTGGTACCTGGTCAACCCGGACGGGACGTCGGCGGATGGCCGCGCAGTTCGCGCTCGAGCGTCTCGACCCGGTCGAGCAGGTCCAGCACGAGGCCGACGGCCGCGTAGTTCAGCGAAAGCCCGGCCCGCAGCCGTTGGATGCGACCGAGCGTGACCAGCGCGTCCGTGGTGAACCACAGCTGCCCACGGGCGTCACGCGTCGCGTCCAGCAGGCTCAGCGCGACGAACCGGCGGACCAGGTCCGGGTGCAGGCCGGCTCGCCGCGCGAGCGCGTCCACGGTCAGTCGCTGGGAACGCCGGGCGAGCGGGTAGCCCACCCGAACGGTTTCGGGCGCTGCCGGCCGGCGCTCCGGCCGCGGGTGGGCGTTCATGGTCACGTCCTCGGGGTGAAGGTCGACTCCGCGGCGAGTTGCTCGAACAGCTGGCGTTCAGCAGGGGTGAGGGTCGGGGGGACCATCACCCGGACCTCGGCGTACAGGTCGCCGGTGCCCCCGTTGGGGTTGGGCATCCCCTCGCCCCGCAGGCGCAGCCGGCGCCCGCAGGACGAACCCGCAACGACCCGGACCTTCGCCTCGCCACGTGGGGTCGTGACCGCGACGCTCGCACCGAGCGCGGCCTCCCACGGCGTCACCGGCAACTCGACGTGGATGTCCCGGCCGGAGAGCCGGTAGCGGGGATGTGGCGCGATCCGCACCGCCAGGTACAGGTCGCCGGCCCGGCCGCCAGCCCTGCCCTGCCCACCCTGCCCGGCGAGCCGGATTCGCTGTCCGTCGACCACGCCGGGGGGAATCGTGACCTGGTAGCTGCGCGGTCCGGCCGGCCCGGCAAGGGTGACGCGCCGCCGGCCACCCTGGAACGCCTCCTCCACGGTCAGTTCCAGTTCAGCCTCCTGATCGGCTCCGGGGATGGGGCCGGCCGCGCCGTGGGCGCCGAACAGGTCACCGACGAGATCCTCGAAGTCGATCCCGATCCCGATCCCGGACCCGTCGCCGTCGCCACCGACCCCCCCGCTGAAGCCCCCGTCACCACTGAAACCCCCACCGCCATCGAAGCCCTGCCCGGCGGCTGCCTCACCACCCCGTCGGGTCCGCCCGCGGCCGGCGCCGGCTCGCGCGCCTCGGCCCTGTGGACCTCGGCCGAAGCCCGCCGCGGCTGCCCGCTCGTCAAAGTCCGCCGGGATCTGGCGGTAGTCCGGCCCGAAGCGGTCGTAGCGCGCCCGGGTACCCGGGTCGGACAACACGCTGTAGGCCTCGTTGACCACCTTGAACCGCTCCTCGGCGGCCGGATCGGCGTTCACGTCCGGATGGTAGGTGCGCGCGAGCTTGCGATAGGCCTGTTGGAGTTCCTCGGCGCCTGCACCGCGTGGCACGCCGAGCACCTCGTAGTAGTCGCGTGCCATGGCTGTCAGTCCTGCTGCCGTCCACTGA
>NZ_CAUVXO010000419.1:3616-5065 GCF_963555865.1 Protofrankia sp. Cr1 | reverse complement strand
CGCGCAACCGGGTGCGCTTGTCGGCGTCGTCGGCGAGCCGGTTGTGCTCGGGCGACGCATGGTAGCGATACCCGTCGAGGTACACGGCGACCTCGACGGGTGCGGCGTCCATGCGGACGAAGTGGACGTCGGGTCGGGTGCCGCGGATGGCGTTCTGCAGCTTCATCCGCCAGTGGACGACCTGGCCGTCGGGTGCTTCCAACCGCAGATCGGCGATGCGGGCGCCGTTCTGGTCGGCCGCCCGGGTGATGCTGGCCCTGGTCTGCGAGGCGCTGTCAGGGCGTTCGGCCCAGTCGAGCAGGGCCTGCAGGAAGCGTAGTTCCAGCTCGCTTTCGACCTGGTCGAACAGGGAGATCTCATCGGTCCGCACCGACGCTGCGACCGTCCACGGGTCGAGGAGCCCCCGCAGCATGCCGAGCGCCTCGGCCCGGATCATCAGCGGGAACTCCCTGTCCCGGGCGTAGCGCAGCAGGCACCGGTGGCAGGCCGGTTTGCCCGCACCGACACAGCGGCAGCCTTCGATCACAGCCTGCGCGGCCTGCAGCACCTCGCGGAAGCTGTCCGGGTCACTGATCCGATGCAGGTAGCCGGTACCACCGGGCTGGATGTCGTGGACGACGAGAAACCGGCGAGTATGCCCGGTGTCACGGTCGGGCATGACCGCCGCCACGACCCGCAGATGATCGGGATCACCGCCGTAACGGGCTGCGATGCCCAGGCGCAGAGCCGCGGCGAAGGAGACGATCCGCTCCGCCACGGCGGCGGTGACCGCCGGCACGAGGATACGCAGTGCCTCGGTACGCAGCTCGTGGGCGAGGACCAGGGCGACGTGTTCCGCGGCATACGGGTCCCGCCGGTACCGGCACCACGGCCGGTGGTGGTCGGCCGCCCTGTCACGACCGCCAGCCGGGCCGCCGACGGACGAGGTGGCCGTGGTCAGCGCCGGTCCTGCCGTCGGCGGCGGCCCGTCGCTGGTGGTGCCGCCGCACGACGTGCACGTGTAGAAGGGGTTGAGCCGCGTCTCGACACCCGCGAACGTGTCACCGGCGGGCCGGTCGTACCGGGCCGCGCCCAGATTGAACTCGCGGATGACGGCGTGGCGGGTGTAGTCGACACCGAAGGTGACATGGTCGTGCCGCCAGGACCGGTCGACGTCCGCCGGGTCGATGTCGACCGCGACCTGCGTGGTGTAGTGCCTGATGTCGCGGTCGTCGGAGTCGTCGCGGATTCTCGCGTCCTCCCGCCGGTCATGCGAGGTGACTGTGGTGGGCCGCAGGACGGTGAACAGGTTCCCCGCGTCGGCGATCGCCGCGGCGGTGCAGCGGGGGCAGCGGGTGGTGTCCTCGGCGGCCAGCGTGGTGCGGACGTAGCCGCACGCCGGGCAGACCCGCCACTGCTGGTAGGCGGGCCGCTTGGGCGAGCCGATGTCGAGCCCGGAGACGGTGTGCC
>NZ_CAUVXO010000419.1:0-3195 GCF_963555865.1 Protofrankia sp. Cr1 | reverse complement strand
GGTAGCCCAGCACGTAGTAGCTGTTGCCGGGGGCGAGTTCCACCAGCGCGGGACGGGCCGGGCCGGGCCGGGCCGGGCCGGGCCGGGCGGCTGTACTCCCGCAGCTCGCTGTGAAAGACCCGGTTGTCCTCGCCGCTGCGGTCCTCCCAGGCGAGCGTGGCCTCCAGCGCGGTGCGGGTGTCGATCAGCGCGTAGTTCGGCAGCAGCCCGGACTCGACGAGGGTGCCGTGGGCCGAGGCCTTGCCGATCTCCGCGATCCGCCGGGTGACCGCCCGGCGTTCCGCCCGCAGCGCCACCCTGCGGAAGCTTCTCTTTGCCGGCAGACGCCAGTGGTGCGGAGCAAGGGGACGACGAGAAAGAGGTAGTCGGATGAAAAGGATCGCGACTACCCAGCCCATATTCGGTCCACCGGCATGACGTGCAGGCGGTCTTCGAAGCTGTAGGACCGTGCGCCCAGGTAGAGAGTCACGCCGGCCAGGAACGCGCCGCCGGTGGCGTCGCGGAGCTTGCGCAGTGGGGTGAGGTCCGAGCCGGGGACCCGACTGGCGGCCTTGATCTCGAACGCGACCAGCATCCCGTCGTCGCGTTCGACGACGAGGTCGACTTCGTCGCCGTCTCGGGTACGCCAGTGGCCGGTCCCGCTGACCCAGTCGACCCAGGATGCTTGTTTGAGTAGTTCGCCGACCGCGAACGTCTCCAGCAGGTGCCCGAACTCGGTCAGCGCGGCCGGGCTGCGGGCGGCCAGCTTCTGCGGTGTCAGGCGCAGCAGCCGTGCCGTCACCCCGGAGTCCAGTACGTGGATCTTTGGGGAGGCCGTGGACCGCGCGATGAGGGTGGTGCTCCAGGCTGGGAGGCGGTACAGCAGGAACACCGCTTCCAGCAGGCGGATGTAGCTGTCGGCAGTCTTGTGGTCGAGCCGGGTTCCCGTGGCCGCACTGGTGATGTTGAGGACTTGGGCGGTCTGGCCGGCGAGCCTCCCGAGTAGCGCCGGTAGGGCCGCGGCCTGGCGGATGTTGCTGAGTTCCTGGACGTCGCGTTCGAGGCTGAGGCGGATGTAGTCGTCGAGCCAGCGGCCCCGGGAGGCAACAGTGGCGCGGCCGAGCACCGGCGGGAAGCCGCCCGCGACGACTCTGTCGATGTACTGCTCGCGTGTGGTGGTCGACGGCGGGGCGCTGACGGCGTCGACCGGGTTGGTGAAAAGGTCTTCCAGCAGGTGTTCGCGGACCCCGGCGACCTCTCCCTGTGACAGCGGGTAGACGGGCAGTCGGTGCAGGCGGCCGGTGAGGGCTTGGGCAGCGCGGGGGAGCGCCTCGTGCCGCGCCGAGCCGGTCAGCACGAAGCGGCCGGGTCGGCCGTCCCGGTTGAGTTCGGCTTTGATCGCGTCGAGGACGAGCGGGACGTGCTGGTATTCATCGATGCATACCGGGGAGGGACCTGCGACGAACGTCCCCGGGTCCCTGGCGACCGCGTCGCGGACAGCGATGTCGTCCAGGTCGATGATTTCGGTTCCCGTGGTGGAGGCCAGGCCCCGGAGCAGGGTGGACTTGCCCACCGACCGGGGACCCTGGACGAGGATGACGGGTTCCTCGGCCATCCGGCTCTCGATGATGGGGAGCAAGCGCCGTTCGACGAGTCCCCGCAGTGGCGTACTCACGGCTCGATGATAGTTGACCTCCAGATCTGCCAGCTTTCCAGTTCCAGATCTGCCACAGGTCGACCTCCAGATTTGCCGACCATTTGGCTCCAGATCTGTCAGCCGCGTACGTCCGAATCAGGCAGGCTCTCCACCCGGAAGTGACGTCATGTGACGGGTAGGACCATTAGTTAGATAATCGGACCGATCCGCTGTCGCGGCAAGTCGGTCGAAGGAACTGGATCTGACCTCGAACCGCCCACCGAACCCTCGACACAGGTCGCGATCGGATACCGCACGATGGTAGAAATCGCGGCGCCCGCAGCGCGGGTTCGGGCCCTTGGCCACGGCCCATCCCATTTGGAGCAGCCACAGGCAACAACCCATCCAGGATCATCCAATTTTGGGCGCGGAGAGCAACGACCCCACACCCGAGTTGTGAACATCTGTTCGATGGAGCAAGCTGGGTGAAGGTTGCCCCGGGGCGACCGTAACCAACGGTCTGATCAGGGAGCACGTGTGGTGGACGAGTACGAACGGATCATCGCAGCGAGCCTGGCCGCCGAGGACATCCCAACCGAGCCTGACGAGGACAAGTTCGCCGAACTGCTCCTCCTGGTCGCCGAGGAACTCGCCGGCGACCGCTTCGGAGGCATCGCAAAGGTCAACAAGGTGCTGTTCTTCGCGGAGTTCGCGCACGTCCGCCAGACCGGCCGCCCCATCACCGGAGTGCGGTACCAGAAGCTGCCCCACGGTCCCGCACCTCGCCCGCTCCGGCCGATCCGGGACCGGCTGGTCGCCTCCGGCGCGGCGGAGATGGCGACCGAGACCGTACTCGGCCGCGAACAGCACCGTCTGCGCCCACTACGCCCCGCGGACCGGTCCCGGTTCTCCGACACCGAACTGACCGCCGTCAAGGACGCCGTCGCCGTGCTCTACGGACGCACCGCCCGTGAGGCCACCGACCTCTCCGGCGAGGAACCCGGCTGGCGGATCGTCGACGAAGGCGAGGACATCCCTTATGCCACCGCTTACCTCGCCCCCGGCGACCAGCGCACCAGCCCCCGAATACAGGCCCGCGCCCGCAAGATCGCCGACGACTACGCGCGCCAGGGCCGTCCAGCCCGGTGACACGCCTCACGGTCACATACGGCCGCTCGTTCCTTGAGGCGGCACGAGCCGCCTACCCGCTGGCACGGAGCTTGACCTACAGCGGTCCGAACTACGAGGAGTTCATGACCGGCCCCGTCCTCGCGGCCCGTATCCAGTTCGAACGGGACTGGGACACCCTTTTACCCGAGGCCGGCGACGCAGTCCGCAAAGTCTTCCTCGCTCCTAGCAGGGAGTTCGGACCGATCCTCGTTTACGGGTACCTGACGGCTCCCGACCAGGTCGAGATCGTTTCATTCGAGGAAGACACCGAGTTCTGGGCAATGATCCAGGGAGACCCGGACGACTGACGTCCACGATCGCCAGGCACCTCGACGGCTACTCACGGGCAGCGCCAACTGGCACTGAGCAAGCGGCGGCGTAGGGCCACTCTGGCTCATTTTACCCTTGAT
>NZ_CAUVXO010000418.1:5001-5708 GCF_963555865.1 Protofrankia sp. Cr1 | reverse complement strand
GACGACTATGAGGCGATGTACGCGGCCGGAGTCCGTGCCCTGGTGGAGCCGGCGTTCTGGCTCGGGCAACCCCGCACGTCCATCGGCAGTTTTGTCGACTACTTCGACGGGCTGCTCGGCTGGGAGCCGTTTCGAGCCGCCCAGTTCGGGATCGCACATCATTGCACGATCGCGCTGAACCCGAAGGAAGCCAACGATCCCCGCTGTAAGCCGGTTCTTGATCTACTTCCCCGGTACCTGGTGAAGGACCGGGTGGTCGCGGTCGGGGAGATCGGATTCGACTCGATGACCTCCGAGGAGGAGCGTGCCTTCGCCACCCAGCTCACGCTCGCTGTCGAACACGACCTACCCGCGCTGGTACACACCCCGCACCGCGACAAAGCAGCTGGAACATCGCGAAGCCTTGAGCTCATCGATGCATCGGGCATCGCGCCGGAACGGGTCGTACTCGATCATCTCAATGAGGTCACGGTCGGTCTGGTTGCCGGCACCGGCTGCTGGATGGGTTTCTCGATCTACCCGGATACCAAGATGGACCCCGACCGGATGGTCCGCATCCTCACCGAGTACGGAACCGAACGGATGCTGGTGAACTCGGCCGCCGACTGGGGACGCAGTGACCCGTTGCGCACCCGGGCCACCGGCGAGGCGATGCTCGCCGCGGGATTCGACGCCGACGACGTCGAGACTCTTCTGTGGCGCAACCC
>NZ_CAUVXO010000418.1:1400-4584 GCF_963555865.1 Protofrankia sp. Cr1 | reverse complement strand
GGGCACGGACAGCACCGACAGCGCGGACGGCACCGACACGGCCGCGCCCGCCCCTGCCGCGGACGCCCTGTTCGCCGGCAATTCGGTGCTGCGCGGTGTCCGATGACCCGGCCCATTGCACGATCATGCAGGTCAGGCCGGTGCCACGGGTCAGCCCGGTGCGGCGATGTCACGTCCGCCCGGCGTGGATGAGGGGCCGTCACCATGCGCTTTCGACACCGCGACGGCACCGTCGTCCACCTAGCGTACTGCACGAACGTCCATCCCGCCGAAGATCTTGCCGGTGTTCGGGACCAACTGGTCAGATACGCCGAGCCGATCCGCGAACAGCTCGGCGTCGACCGGCTCGGGCTCGGGCTGTGGCTCGCCCACGATGTCGCCACGGCGCTGGACACCAACCCCGCCGACCTGGCCCGGCTGCGAGCCGAGCTGGTCGCCCGCGGTCTGGAGGTCGTGACCCTCAACGGCTTTCCCTACCGGCACTTCCACGCTCCGGTGGTCAAGCACGGCGTCTACACACCGGACTGGTCCCAGCCGGACCGACTCGTCTACACCACCGTGCTGGCGCGCCTGCTCACCGGGCTGATGCCCGACGACGCGGCCCGCGGGAGCATCTCGACCCTTCCCCTGGGCTGGCGGAGCTGGTGGAATGACAGCCGCCGGGATGACGCCGCCCGCCAGCTCGCCGCGCTCGCCGACGAACTCGCCGACCTGGAGCACCGGACCGGGCGCACAGTTCGGGTCGGATTCGAGCCGGAGCCCGGCTGTGTGGTGGAGAGCACCGAGGACGCCGTGCGCCACTTGGCCGCCATCGACACGTCCAGACTCGGCATCTGCCTGGATGCGTGTCATCTGGCGGTGGGCTTCGAGGATCCGCAGGCCGCCCTGGGCAGACTCGCCGCGGCCGGTCTGGCGGTGGTCAAGCTCCAGGCGTCCTGCGCGTTGCATGCTCCTGATCCAGCCGCGCCGGGCGCCCGTGACACCCTCGGGGGGTTCGTCGAGCCCCGGTTCCTGCACCAGACTCGCGAACTGGCCGAGCCCGGACCGGACAACGGGTTCGGCGGCGGGTCCGACGTTGGGTCGGGCAGCGGGTCCGAGCGCCGCCTGCACGCCCGCGACGATCTACCCGACGCGCTCTACGGACAGCGCGCACTGCCCGCCCGCGGGCCCTGGCGTGTCCACTTCCACATCCCGTTACACGCCACGCCGGCAGGGCCGGTTGGCAGCACCCGGGACGTCCTGGACGATGTTCTCGCCAACGTGTTCGGTGGGCAACATGCGGTTACCGACCATGTTGAGGTGGAGACCTATACCTGGACGGTCCTACCCGAACGGGACCGCCCGACCGATGAGAAGTCCCTTGCCGCCGGGATCGCCGCCGAGCTGGACTGGACGCGGGCAGCGTTGGCCCGCCACGGGCTGGTGGAGGTGTCATCATGAGCGCGTCCCCGACGGCCCCCACCGCCGTGCTCGTCCTCGACGTCGTCGGGCTGACCCCGGCGCTTCTTCCGCACATGCCGCATCTGCGCGCGCTCGGCGCCGAGGGTTTCACGGCCACGCTGGACCCGGTGTTTCCCGCAGTCACCTGCTCGGTGCAGTCATCCATGCTCACCGGATTGCCACCACGGGACCACGGTGTGGTCGGGAACGGTTGGTACTTCCGGGATCTCGGCGAGGTCCTGCTGTGGCGCCAGCACAACGGTCTGGTCGCGGGCGAAAAAATCTGGCATGCCGCCCGACGGCAGAACGGTGACTATCGGGTCGCGAATATCTGCTGGTGGTACGCGATGGGCGCGGACGTCGACATCACCGTCACGCCCCGACCCATCTATCACATGGATGGCCGCAAATCACCGGACTGCTACACCGTCCCCCCCGAACTGCACGACGAACTGACCGATCACTTTGGTCCTTTTCCGCTGTTCAAGTACTGGGGCCCGGGAGCGGGCCTACCCGCCTCACAGTGGATCATTGACGCGGCCGGGCGAATCCTGGACCGCAGCCGGCCGGATCTCACGTTCGTCTACATCCCGCACCTCGACTACGATCTGCAGCGCTACGGGCCGGACTCCCCCCAGGCCGTGACCGCGGCCGGCAATGTCGACACGGCGCTGGCGCCACTGCTGACACAGGCCCGCGCCGCGGGCACCACCGTCGTCGCGCTCAGCGAATACGGGATCACCAACGTACATGGGACGATCGACATCAACCGGATGCTCCGCCGCGAGGGTCTGTTACGCGTCTATGTACAGGCCGGCATGGAGTATCTCGACCCGTGGACGTCGAAGGCGTTCGCCGTCGCCGACCACCAGGTCGCCCACGTCTACGTGGCGGATCCCGCCGACGTGGCGCGCGTGCAAGCCATGATTGCCATGCTGCCCGGGGTGGACGCCGTTCTTGACCGCGGCGCCCAGGCGACGTTCGGTATCGACCACGAACGCGCGGGCGAGCTGGTGGCGATCGCCGAACCCGACCACTGGTTCACCTACTACTACTGGCTCGACGACGACCGTGCCCCTGACTTCGCCCGCTGCGTCGAGATCCACCGCAAGCCCGGCTACGATCCCGCCGAACTGTTCCTCAATCCCGCCGACCCGTGGGCCAAGGCGCGCATCGCCCTCGCGCTCGCCCGCAAGGCGGTCGGCCTGCGCTACACCATGGCGGTGATTCCGCTCGTCCCGTCCATGATCCGGGGAAGTCACGGCCGACTGCCCGACGACCCGCGCAACGGGCCGGTACTGCTGTGCTCCGACCCGAGCGCCGCACGGGAGCGTTACCGCGCCACCGAGGTGAAGGACCTGCTGCTGTCTCTGGCGGGAATGACAGAACCCAACCCGACTTCGCGGCACGGCACAGTAACGGCACAGTGATGAAATAGTGACGGGACGGCGGCGGCAGACGGCGGCAGACGGCGGCAGACGGCGGGACAGCACAGTGACCGATACGGCGGGAGCGGGCATGTCAGCGAATTCTGACGCGAACACAGACGGCGAGGGAAGGGACGTAGGTGGATGGCTGGTTGATTTCCTAAGCGCGCACGGTGGGATTGCCGGTTCGGTACATTTCCGCAACGGGGACAATCTTGTGCTGGTCGCCGCTCACAATATCCCGCCGCAGGTTCAGAAGATTACCGCGGTCGTTCCCCGCGGCAAAGGTATGGCAGGCCTGGCGCTGGCCCGGGGAG
>NZ_CAUVXO010000418.1:0-786 GCF_963555865.1 Protofrankia sp. Cr1 | reverse complement strand
AAGCTGTACAGACCTGTAACCTGCAGACCGACGACTCGGGCGACGTACGACCCGGTGCCCGGGAGGTGAACGCGAACGCCGCGGTCGCCCTGCCGGTTACCGATTCGGCGGGGCGGGTTCGCGCGATCGTGGGTATCGCCTTCGGCACCGAACGGGAGATCCCGACGCAGGAGATGATCACTCTGCTGGCCGGCTCGGCTGATCTGCCCACCTGACGGCGCCCGTCAGGAGCCATCCGGAGGCTGGTCCCGGACCGTCGGGTTCCGGACCGTCGGGACGGCCTGCATCCGGACGCGCCGTGCCCCTCCCGCCAGCCACCAGCGCGAGTGCGCACCAAGGCCACGAAGGCGCCGGCGATGACGGAAGGCCGTCCAGACGATCAGTAGGGCGCCCAGGGAGACGAAGCTGAGCACGGTGTCGTGGGAGATTGCGGTAGCGAGATCAACCGCGTCGTCGCCGAGCGCGTAGCCCAGACCGACGACAGCCGCGGTGCGCAGAAACGTGCCGATGGCATCGCCGATCACGAACCGGAGCAGCGACATCCCGTGCCATCCGGTGGCCGCGTAGATCAGCTGGTTCGGGACGGGCAACCATGGTGCGAGCACCAGCGCACCGAATCCCCAACGCCCCGTCAGCCGGTCGACACGGTCGGCGAACTCGACGCTCCTGGGATGCCCACGGGTGATGAGATCGACCGCCGAGCGCCCGTACCGACGGCCCGCCCACCAGCCGAACGCGTCCAGCGGCACCCAGCCGAGCGTCGGCGCTGTGAGGGCAGCGACGAGA
>NZ_CAUVXO010000417.1:0-4680 GCF_963555865.1 Protofrankia sp. Cr1 | reverse complement strand
ATGCTGTCCGGGTCAAGTTGGGCCGCGATCGGCAGGTGCTGACGGCAGAACTCCTCGGCACGACGCAGCAACGCAAAGGCGTTGCCGTGTTCCTGCCGCTCGTCGACCATCCGCTCGCCACGGACAACGCCACGGAACCTCGCCAGCTTGATCAGAACTGAGGATAGTCCGGCAGCAACCGATCCGATCTTCCGAACAACGCGACCGCAGCGTTGATGATCCTCCCGTTCTTGACCAGACCGAACCCGCGCAGCACTTCGACCGGGTCACGGCTGAACGGATCGCCGATCCGGCCACGGGCTATGGCGTCTTCCAAGGTTCGGACGATCTCGCCAAAGTCTAGATCGTCAAGAGTGAGTTTCGCCGGCTCGATCTCCCACCGATCGCTGGCATGCACCTGTTCGAGGAACAGCCGCTGGTACTCCTCGCGGCCCATCTCAGTGGTGACAGCGCCGACTCGCTTGTACGCGGTTCCCCGGTAACGGTACAGCCGGTAACGACCTTGCCTGACAGTCACCACGATGACGTGGCGACCCGGTTCGATCTCGACAGTCTCGATCGTCGGGGTGACCTCCGGATCGAATGCCCGTAGCGCCTCATACAGCTTCTCCAGCGTGCTCTCACGCACTTCCTGACCAGCCACGCGGCCATCGGGTGTGACGCCGAACAGCAGCCGACCGCCGTGCAGGTTGACCATCCCACACAGCGTCTTGGCGGCCTCCGTCCGCTGCCCGGTGGACTCCTTGAACTCCTGCCGATCGGACTCACCCTCGCCTGCCCAGCGGGCGATCTGGCTAACCTCAACGGGAACATACGTAGGGGTCACACCGCGACCGTAGCCCGCCACCATTGCACCGCCTTCACCGGCAGCGGCTTCGCCACGCCCTGACCGTCTCTCGCTCATGGGATCGCCGCAGTCCACGATGCAGCCCAACCATGCAGATATGGACGATCACGAAATTCCCCACTCTGGTCATAATCTACCGATAGACCGCACGGTGATCCTTGTGGAGAACCCAAACCGCATTGACACGCGCCGACCTGGGCTTCCTGCTCTCATGTGAGGGCATCAGGCCTGCCTGCTACCGGCTCTACGACGGTCTCGAAACCGGCGAATGCCACGTGCTCGACCACGCGCCGGCCGGGTGGGAGGTCTTCTACACGGTGAAACCGGCCTTTTCCAGCGCCTTGACCACCTCGGTGCCACGCAGCGCGGGGACCGGCGGCATCAGGCCACGCCGACCGTCACCGCCAGCTCGTCCGGCGCGCCGAACTCGGCAAACCAACCTTCCAACGCTGCACGCAGGTCTTCGATCGCCTCGCCCCGAGTCCGGCCCTCCCCATTGGCCCCGCCGCCCGGGAGAGAAGCATGTGCGCAAAACCAGCCGGTCTCGTCCTGCTCGACGATGTAAGGCACGTGAACCACCCGACTCATACGATCTACAGTACGCCGAATGCCCCCCGGATCAGCAACACAGCCCGTCGCCAGGCCGGGTTACCACCTACCTGCTGGACGCTCACCGCCCTGTCGGCTGTAGCAGACATGATTGGCCTGCGCACGACGGCGAGCGCCACGCGCCACGCCGCCTCGATGGCGGATCGGACACTTCCTCACATTCCGTCGCTGCGGGCGAAAACGACGGTGTACTGCAGTTGTACTGTAACGGGGATGGACGTCCGTAGACGTCGGTGGACGACCCCGAGCCCGCGACCTGCACCGGTGGACATCAATGGACATATCGTCGAGAACTACGGATCAAGAAGTTGGGGATTCGAGTCCCTCCGAGCGCACGCACGGTTGAGACAGGTTGGAAACGATCACTTTCTCGCGGCCCGACCCTTCTCCCCACTTTCGTCACTGTCCGTAGCTGACTGGCTGTGCAGCCTGGCGAGGACGTCGTCCATGCTCCGGGCGGTCGTTTCCTGTAGCTGTGGGGATGGCCTGCGACGCAGGGGCATGGGATCGCCACGCGAGCGATCACCAGGCGTCTGGGAGCCGGTGGTGGTCAAGCCGTAGCACGCAACAGGCCGTTGCGGTCCGCGACCGCTGCAACTACGTGCAGGCGCGGCGGCAGGAGCCGGTCGCAGAGGTCAGGATCACCTTGGTGGATGTCACGACGGTTGGTGGTCGCACAATCATAGGCGAGCTGCTCGAACGTTCCTCGCAGCCCCGCGCCGACATCGCGGGCACTGGCCTTGGATGCGATCAGCGACTGGCAGTACCGCCGAACTAATGGTCGAGATATCCGTGTTGGGTTACCGTAAGCGGGAGTCTAATCGCCTCCGACGAATTCCGCGATCTCTACCTGTCATCTGGCGCCGATACCGATCCGTCGCTCCAGCCCACGAGGTAACGCATGAACAACGAGGCTTTGCTTCCGCCCGTTCCGGCGCCACGGCCGGCCGCCACCCCGGCGGAGCGCCTGCTCTCCGAACGGATCTTTCTGCTTGCCGACGCCCACGGCCTGCAGGTACCGGCCGGCCTCGATCCTCGCCACGGAGGGCTGGCAATCTGCGGCGGCCGAACCGACCCATTCACAAAGATTAAAAAACTGCAGGATGAGGGCCATTTCGAGCCATCAAAGGACATTCGACGGTTCGCGACTCTCCCGGTTACGCATGCCAAAACTCCGCTGCCTGCTCACGGGTCGTAGGATATTCGGCCAGGTACGCCCGGTATGCCTCCTCAGCGAACCACCATCTCCGGGCCGAGACTCGCACGGGCCGGTAGGGCTCCGGCGCGACCAGCATTTCGACGCCCGAACTTCCATTCATGAGAAACAGGCCGACACCGTAGAAATCCGCCTCCACGCAGGCCGCCGACAAGTCCCGGGGTGCGCGATCCAAGACGATCGCGCGGGCGCAGAACGGCGTGAACCGGCCTGCCCGTTCCAGCCCCAGCCGCCACCCACGAGCGGAGATCACCGCCAACTCGACGTTCACCGGTGGACGAGCAAGCCTGATCACCGACTCATCACCGACGTATAGGCACCCGGACGGCGCTTTGGCGACGGTGCGCCGCTCCCGTCCACCGAGGCTCGCGTGGCTGACCGGCCGGCCCAGCGGGAGATTCAACAGCAGATCCAGTACGCCGACATCGACGACCGCGCCCAAACCATCCCCTTGGCGCCGGTTGTGCTCCTCCTGGTCCAGGCCCAGGCACAGGAGGACCTCGGCCCCCAGAGCATTGAAGCGACAGGCCCGCCCCGCGGCGGGCGCAAGCTGGGCTGCGACCGCGGATGCCCCGCACTGCAGCACGGGCGGCAAGCTCACGGAGCTGGACACAGCATCAACTCTGCCGTACCCGGACCTCACCCGCCTAGCCTGCGCGCCTCAACGGTGTGCTCTCGTCCCGGTCCTTCAACGACTGCATCACAGCATCGGCTCACCCCAGCACCCACGTGTAGCGCATCTGTCCTGCAGCGACAGCCGGACCAGCGCCGACGACACCCACGGGGGCACATTAACTTGACGTTGTATTAACTGGAGCTCATACTCGGGAGGTGATCGTCGACTGGACGGAGGAGTTCGACCGCTGGCTCGCCCACGCGGAAGAACAAGGTGGCCGGCTCCTCACTGTCGCGATCGCACTGCTGCAGGCGCTCACGGACCTCCCCGCCAAACCTGTCGAGGAGTCCGCGACCTTCAAACAGGTACGACAGGCCCGCCGCCACAAGCTGTGGAGGGTCGCCCACCCTTTCGACCCGGCCGTCGCCGTCCGGATCATCTGCTGGTTCCCCACCGACGACCATGCCGTGATCGCGCTGATCGGATTCGACAAGAAGACGATCGGTGACGTCTTCTACACCAGCGCGGCAGCACGAGGAGAGGCGCTGATCGATGCCTGGCTGCGCCAGAAGGGAGGCCCCGATGACAGATGACGTCACGTTCATCCGTGGCAACGACCGCATCCGCCAGCTCGCCAGCCGGCCCGACATCGCCGCCGACGTCGCCCAGGTCCGCCAGGACATGGCCGAGGCGGACCGAACCCATGCCATGGGCCTGGCCGCGCTGCGGCGAGCCGCCGAACTTACCCAGGTCGAACTCGCCCGGCGCATGGGCGTCACCCAGGCCGCCATCAGCCGTCTGGAACAACCCCACGACCTGCTGCTGTCCACCCTCAACGCCTACCTGGCGGCCATCGGCGGACAGGTCAGCATGATTGTTCGTTTCGCGGACGGCCACGAAACGGTCCTCGACCTCGCCCAGATCGCATAGTCCGGATCCACCAACTCGCCCGATGCAGGTCATCCGGGATCAAAGTGATCAATGCCCCCGTCAGCCGGGTGAGACGCCCTTCGGCACCCGGCTGCTCGCTACCGGGACCAGCGGCCGCAGAGAAACGACCGTGATCTTCGGATCTATCGAGTGAACCAACGCGCTGTAACCACCGCTTTCGCGGCTGCGTACTGCAGTACTACTGCAACGGGGACAGACGTCGGTGGACGTTCGTGGACGGTGCGCCGAGGGCTACGGATCAAGAGGTTGGGTATTCGAGTCCCTCCGAGCGCACGCTGGTTGAGGCAGGTCAGAGCCCCGCGGACGTCCCACCGCCACCCTCGCCATCGTCACGCTCCGTAGTATCCGGCCGGGTCGGTGAGGCCAGCCGGCCCAGGATGCCATCCATGCTCGCCGCCGTGCCGCGGCGGACGTCTTCCAGGACATCGATGTAGATATCCG
>NZ_CAUVXO010000416.1:0-4725 GCF_963555865.1 Protofrankia sp. Cr1 | reverse complement strand
GGTATGACGCAGGTCGTGCGTCGAGTAGTTGGTCCCCAGCACCACGTTGACGCGCCGGTACACCGCCCGCAACGTCTCATAGGTCATCGGCTGGCGGCGTAGCCCGTCGCCGTGGTCACGGCGGCGCAGCGTCCACCAGATCGGCTCGCCGGGGTCCAGTTCGCCGATCTCGGAGAGGTAAAGCCGGATCCAGACGAATGCCTCCGGGCTGGCCGGCAGCCACTGCTCGGCGCCGGTCCCCTTCCGGGTCACCCGAACCGTCTGCTCGCCCCAGTCCAGGTCCACGCCCCGCAGCCCGAGCAGCTCGCTGGCGCGCACAGCATTACTCACCGCCAGCGCGAGGATGCCCCGGTCCCGGTTCGAGCGCAGCGCGCCGAACAAGTCCTTCCACTGCCCGTCAGGTATCTCCCGGGGCCGGCGCTTGGGCAGCTTCGGGTTGTAACGAACCCGCCCCGTCGGGCGCAGCGGCTCCAACGGACTGCGATGCTGGTTCGGCCTGCTGCTCTTCCCGCGTTCCACCGACACCGGATTGACCAGCGGCCCGTCGCCGAGTTCGATCCAGAACTCGTAGAAGCTGCGGAGCACGGCATTGCTGTGCCGAATCGTCCGGGCCTCGTAGCTGTCACCGAGATACCGCTTACGGGTGACAGGATTGACCGTGCCGGCCGTAGCCGCCGACCGCGTCCGCGCCGAATTCCGCAGCTTCTCGGCCTGCTGCAACCACAGCACGAAATCCCGGACCTCGGCCGACGTAGCCTTATCCCATTCCACGCCGACGACCTGGAGCCAACGCCACCACCGCAACAGGTCGTACGCATAGCTGCGGACGCTGCCGTGCCGGTTCCCGCGCGCGAGGAAATCCAGCAGAAACCGCCGGACCGGTTCGACCTCCTTCCCAGCATGGTCAACCACCAGCCACGGCAGGACGCCCGTCACCGGCACGACCCGCCCCCATCGGGGCAGACGAATCATCTCGACATCCCAGGCCATTTGCTCCGACATGCAGCCTCCCATCGACAAAGCTGCATGACTCCTACCGATCAAGAATCCGCGAGCCCAGCACCTCCGCGGCGTGTCCCCTGGTAGTCCGGTCAACGGGGCGATCATGGTCGTAGTCGGCTGCCGGGTGTGGTCAGCGGCACCAACAGCGCCGGGGCCGCAGGACCCATGCAGTTCCTCGCCCCGACGTTCGCCGAGGTCGTCGCCCACCACCCGCTGCCGCCGGGCGGCGCCAGCCCGCAGTCGCTCTACAACCCCCACGACGCCGTCTACGCCGCCGCGGCCTACCTCTGCGACAACGGCGCCGCCACGAACCTCCACAACGCGATCTTTCAGTACAACCATGCTGAATGGTACGTGTCTGAAGTAATCGCCCAAGCCGCCCAGTACGGGTCCGATGCCGGCTTCGGTGCGGACACCACCCCCAGTAACGCGGCGCTTGCCGCTGTCACCTACGCCCAGGGCCAGCTCGGCATCCCCTACCTCTGGGGCGGAAACGGCCCCCAAGACGGTGGATGGGACTGTTCCGGCCTCACCCACGCCGCCTACGAGGCCGCCGGCATCGAGCTACCCCGCACCGCGCAGACCCAATACGACGCCGGACCCGCCGTGTTGAGCGTCTCTGAAAATGCCGACGGGCTGGGGTCGACGCGTCGTGGTACGTGCCGACGGGTGGAACCGGTCGCCGTGAGATCGTCCGTGTTCGTTGGCGGCGGCACCGTGCCGACGGTGGACGTGGAACGGCCCTCCCGGTGATCTCTTAGGCGGAGCTGAGCCGGAAGGGCCGCGGGTAGCGCTTAGAGGCGCTGTGCTCACGGTAGAGGCCGATCCAGGTTCGGTCGAACGGCGGCTGGCCGCTGGTGCCTTTCGTTGTCCTGCGTGTCAGGGCCGGCTCGGGCCGTGGGGGTCGGCGGCCGCCCGGGTGCTGCGGGGACCGGGACTGGTCAGGGTGCGGCTGCGCCCGCGGCGGGCGCGGTGCGAGGGGTGCACGGTGACGGATCGCGCTTCGGTGTCGGCCGCAACCCGCATGCTGTCGACCATGGTGGTTTCGGGGCTGTGCAGATGCGGTGTTTGGCCGAACCGGCGTGGGCGGAGCAACCGCGATGGGCAGGTAGTGCAGAAAAGTTAAGCACTCATGGTATGTTAATCCACGTTCAGTAAGCGGACGTCCTGTGGAGGGATCATGAGTGCTGGGGCCATGCCATCGAGGTGGGCCGTCGAGCAGTTCGGCGACCACGCAGCGGAGGTGGTGCGGCACGTGGTCACTGGCCTCGTGCGTGGCCAGCGGGCAGCCCGTCTGGTGCAGGAGATGGCCGAGCGCGAAGGGACTGGGGACAAGCGGGCTTACGGCAGCATGTGGGCCACCCGCTACAAGTTCGTCGTCGAGCAGTTCGAGTTGGCCGACCTTCGCGACTATCAGGCCCACAAGCCCAAGGGTGCCTCGTACAGCCTGGCTGTGATCAACGGACGGGTGCTGATCCCGTTCCGTCACGCGACGTCGTTGAAGGAACCGATCTCCAGCGCGAAGCTGAGTAACAAGATCCCCCGAGAGGTCTCGCGGAACAACGGTGTGGTATCGGCTCCAACGCTGTTCGACGTCCCGGGTGACGCCGGGACGACGACTAACCCGACGGTGGCCCAGGCCGCCGCGGCAGCCAAGGCAGAGAATCTGGTGGTGATCTACGTCGCGTACGTGGCCAACGCCGACAGCGACGAGGTGTTGGCCGCCTGGTGGGGTACGCCGGACTCGCTGGAGGACAACGGCACCATGGTGTGGTCGCCCGAGCGGCTCGATATGAGCATCGCGACCACGAAGACCGCCGACGGGCGCCGTAGTGACCTCCGTACGACAAGGACGGCCGGTGCCGCGGCGGGCTTCGCCGAGGGCGATCTGCCTCCGCTCGGTATGGCCCCGCGCACCGCGACCACGCAGCTCCCCTCTACCGAAGCGGAAGAAGCCACCCCCGACGCAGAAGACGGCGATGAGTAAGGACATCCAGCCGTCGCTGTTCGCCGCACCCGGCACCCGCAGCGCTCGCGCAGGTCGCCCTGGTACTGGGCAGCCCTCGCCGGCCGAGGTGCACCAGGCGTTCGACCCCACCCGGTTGACGCAGGCCCGCAACCTCGTCGGGATGACCAAGCGGCGGTTGGCCGACGAACTCGGGGTGACCCCGGCTGCGGTCAGCCAGTACGAGATGGGCACCAACCGACCTCGCCCCGATCTCCTGCCGCGGCTGGCCGACGTTCTGGAGGTTCCCCTGACATTCTTCTTGACAGGACGCCCTCACGCGCGGCTGGACTCCTCGGCCGCGCATTTCCGCAGCCTGCGCAGTACCCGCGCCTATCAACGAGCCAAGGCCATCGCGTTCACCGAGCAGGTCTGGGAGTTGACCTACGCCTTGGAGAAGCGGGTCCAGCTTCCCCTGGTTGACCTTCCCGGCTTCACTGGCGGCGAGGTCCATCCCGGCACTGAACTACCCAGTGACCCCCCCGCCGCCGCCCGTGCCCTGCGAGCCGCGTGGGGCCTAGGCATCGGGCCGATCACCCACCTGGTGCGGCGCCTGGAAGCACATGGAATCGTCGTGTACGCCCCACAACGCGACGAAGACATGCGGTCAGTCGACGCCTTCTCCACCTCGCGGCTACCCCGTCCGGTGATCGTGCTGACGCCGAACAAGACCGACGACGTGTACCGCCACCGATTCAGCGCGGCCCACGAGTTGGGCCACCTGGTGCTGCATGGTGATGTCACTCCCGGTGACATCACCCAAGAGCGGGAAGCGGACACCTTCGCCGCCGAGTTCCTCACCCCCCGGGAGACGATCTTGCCCGAGCTACCCGCGCGGGCCGATCTGCACAGGCTGTCGCAACTGCGTAGCTCCTGGGGAGTGTCGGTGAAGTCCTTGCTTTACCGCTGCCGCGAGCTCGGCCTGCTGTCGGACTCCTCGGCTAGCCGCGCGTACCAGCGCCTGCACAGCCTGCAAGGGCAACCCGGCTTCGCCTCGGAGCCCCCGGCCGGTTACCCCGGTGAGCTACCAGCACTGCTGTCCCAGGCGTTCGCCCTGGCCTGTGACCATGGCCTGACGATCACAGACCTCGCTCGGGAACTGGCCTGGAACGTGCCGCGGGTCCGACAGATGCTCGGCGTCGAAGAGCAGCGACCGGTCCTCCGCTTGCTCAGCGGCGAATCACGAGACGTGCTCCCAAGTACCATTCCGGCTCCTTGATTGACGTTTCACTGATTGCGTCACTGAGGAGCTGCACACCCTCGCTCCGGTAGGTCCGGACCGAGCGGCTCACCGGCGGCGTCACGCAGATCCCACAGCTCGCGTTCGAGATGCACGAACGGAATCGCTGCCCGCTGCTGTGCCGTTGGACGCCGCACCGGCGGACCGAACTGGTTGATCAGCTCCGCTGACCGGCTGTTCCGCGTCAGCGGAGCTCGCCTCGCTGCTCCCCGTGGGTGGCCAACCGGCCCGAACAGACACAATAACAGCGGCAGCTTGTGGAGCACCCGGACAGTGCCGACCTGGGCTCGGCGCAGCCGACACAACCGATCAAGCAACTCGACGCTGTCCATCGCGCTGATTCGACCAGTGCCCCAACGGGATGCCCAGTACGGGAGCGCCGAGATCCGGCGGTCGGCGCCGGCCGCGGAGAGACGCCCACACCTGTCTCTTATACACATCTCCGAGCCCACGAGACAAGAGGCAAACCCGTATGCCG
>NZ_CAUVXO010000415.1:955-5131 GCF_963555865.1 Protofrankia sp. Cr1 | reverse complement strand
CCCCTCTCCTGTCGCCAATGGATGGGTCACTGGCTCTTGGGATTCCTCCCGTTGCTGCACACCCCACAGCGCAGTTGTCTGTGACGCATGTCGGGAGCGGGGACGGGCATTGAGCACTTACCCGGAACTATCCGCCGATCATCCGACCCTCCACTTCGAATAGTTCACTCACACTGTGCGACTTCGTTGTCGCGGAGCTGTCGGTGTAGCCCTGGGCTTGGATCTCTTTCCAGAGTGTGGCGGCGTTGGTCTGCCCGGCCGCCCACCGCTCGTGAAGGTGGGGTTTGTAGGGGTCGAGGGTCGTCTACCGGGTCGGGCTGGGCCGGCGGGGTGGGCAGGCAACGGCGGTGCGCGGCGACGCTACGTTCGACGGCGTAGGTGTGCAGGGCTGGGAGGTTATCGGCGCGGACCGCGGTGATCCAGTCGGTGATCGTGGCGTCGGTGGGGCGGGCGAGTAGGTGCGCGAACGTGCCGACGTGGCGGGTGAGCGCGTCGAGTTCGGGGCAACAGGCGCGTGATCAGGACCGTCCCGTACAAATGACCACGACGTACGGCGAAGTCGTCGACCCCGAGGGTCCGGACCGTCCCGGGCCGCGGGTCGGGCAGCGCTCGGACCCGATGGAGCAGCCCGCGCAGATGGTCTCGGCACAGCGGAACCGGCGAACGAGCAGGTCACAGTGGGGACCGTTCGCTGCTGGTAGTGGGGACCCCACCTCGGCCCGACCGCGATGTCGTGTCGATGAGAATGGGAGCCACCGGCACCGGCCCGGCAGGCCGGAGCGCCGCGGTCCCCTCCTTACTGCTTTTTGCCTGCCGTGCAGGCACTTTGGTCGCCGACGTGGCGCGTCGCCCTCGGCGCAGCTGCGATCCGCTCGGTGGCCTGGCCCCGAAAACTATCACCATTCGATCTTGAAGTGAAGATCGAATGGTCCCGAGACCGCGTACATCTGGTCCCCGCTGCCACTTACATAGCCACCCTCGGCATGCACCACCGATGCCCCGGGTTTCCCGCGCGGCGCGGGCTTGGTCGTGGATGGTGAAGGTGGCGCGGTCGAGGGTGGCGAAGAACAACTCGGTGACCGCAGTCGTAACAATCACCGGCTGGTAAGTGTCCGGTGACGGCCATGACCCTCGGTGACCGGGGTTACGGGCGTCCGACGTGGACGAACGCCGCCCAGAGTCCGGGGCGGTCGGGGTCGGCTCGGCGTGCGTTCAGTATGGCATCGCGTAGGGCTGCTGCCGCCCGATCCGGCTGCACATCACGGGATACTATGATCTGCTCGTAGAGCACCTGGATGAGATCAGTGGTGAATCTGCTGTCGACGGACCACAATGTAGCCACGACCCGGCGCCATCCCATGTAGGCGAATGCGGAAGACAAGGTGGACGCCTCATCTGGAATCTTCTCACTGCCGCTAGCGGTCGCGCAGGCAGCCAGTACCACGAGTTCCGCTTGGTGCTCCTCCTTGGCCAACTCAGCCACGCTGAGCAGTCCGTCGCGCAGTAGCAGGCCTGCGAAAGATGGGGCGTCCACGCGTTGAACGCCATGGCAACCGAAATGCACTATCGCATGGTGAGGTAGTTGGCGAGCCACGGTGGAGCGGTCGGCGTGATCGTGGCCAGAATCCTCGTCGAGCAGGGTGAATCCGTCGCTCCGCAGGAGACTGCAGATGTAGTCGCGTTCCAGCAGAGTCTGCGGCAGCGGTGGCGCACCGTCGGTGACAGGCATCGATACGATGAGCGTCTTGCCGGCATTTGGTTGTCGGACTGGCCCCGTTGCGAGGGCGCGGACTGTGGGTGTGTACGACGGAACGCAGCGTTCGATGACAGACATGCCCGCTTGGCTCGGATTTCCTGCGGCGTGCAAGGGAAGGAGCGAGAGCATGCCTGTCGGACACCAGATAACCTCATCGTCACAGGTATTGAGGGATGCCCGGTCAAGGGTCGTTGATGCGATCTTGCGCCAGAGCCAATCGAGGGTGACAGTCAAAGTCTCTTCGACATGCACGAGGGATTCGATAGTGCTGGCAGCATCGTGCATGCGCAGGGCTGCGAGACAGCCCTCAGCCGTCTTCCGGACTTCGTCCGCACTCGTGGAAAGCGGAACGTGCGTGATTGTGCCGTTGTGGAGGATAAGACTGTCGCAGCGCCACTTGCTGACGTTGACGATCGCGACTCGGCTTGTTCCCGCGACGGTTGCGAGATCGTCGAAATCCAAAGCCGGTGGACGGAGGAAGTCCTTGAATCCCTCGCGAAGCTGAATCGCGGCGACCAGTTGCTCCCAGCGTTCGGCTAGGTGGTTGCGCTGCGTGGTGTCTGCGGGTGCGGTGCTGTCCAACGCATCTCGAAGTTCGGTCAGTTCATCGGCACACGTGTGGTCCGCCTCGCAGAGCCGGCCTAGATCTGACCGGAAGTCCAGCAGGTAGCCCCACAAGATCGCCCGCCCGCGCTCCAAGAGCGAAACGGCTCGCCTCGGATCGCCGGCAGCAATGGCCACAGCTGCGGCATCGCAGGCGATCCCAGGGTAGGCGGCGAGGGCATCCTCTGCATCGTCACGCCCGATACCGCGCCAGGTGAGCAGCGGAAGAAGCTCCAGCGCGTCCTCGTACGCGGCAGCAGCTTCTTCCCATGACTCGTTGACGGCCCAGAGTTCCGCGAGGAGCTTGGCTGCCGATACGCGGACGCTGGGTAGTGCGCCGATCGCCTGGGTGATGGACCGGAGGAGCGGGACCACTTCGGCAAGTACATCGGGCGCAGGCATGTCGGTGGTGAGGTGGTGCGCCAGGATCGCTTCGGCGAGGTTGTAGCGAAACGAACTGCCTTCGATCGCACCCGCGGTGGCGAGGTCCACAGCTTGGCGTGCGGTATCGAGTGCCTCTTCGAGGTCGCCGGCATCATGCGCTACCGGGTAGCGGCGTCGAAGCGCGATGCTCAAGTTGGACAAGTGACCGATGCGGTCCAGGTGACCTCGGGGTATCGACTCCACAGCGGCACGGCAGGAGGCTACCATCGAGTCCCGGTCCTGTGGATCGCCCGGCGCGGACCGCTGGATACCTGCCAGATGGGCCAGCGCGACGCCGTGACTCGAATGTGTCTCAGGAAGGTCCGAGAGGCGGGAGAGCAGGGTGTCGACCAGCGGGCCAGGCTCGTAGGATTCGCCGAGGCGCCGGCTCATGTCCTGGTGCACCAGCAGGCGGGTGATCACCTCGGCCAGGGCGTGCGGATGGTTGCCCTTGATGCCGGCCAGCGCCTGATTCGCCTCCTCAAGGTCGGCCCTGGACCGCGACACACGGTAGTGGAATGCGTGGTTCACGGCCAGATCAATCAGATAGGCATCGCGCGGGCTCCCGGGGCGGTTGACCTGCAGCAACCTGCGCAGCTGGGTAGCGCTTTCCTCCAGGTCCGCCGGATCGTGCCGCAACTCGAACCTGGCACGCAGGGCGGAGGCGAGAGTGTGCATAGCGAATGTGTGGAAGTCCTGGTCCAGGCCCGCAGCCTGCCTGGCGACTGAGATCGCGTCATCAAGGTCGTCTGGGCGGCTGTATCGAAGATACCGGTGCTGGAGGGCCTGGCTCAGCAAGGTACCGGTCATCGCCCTGTCGAAGCATCTGGCGTCGTCGAATGTCGGCAGCAGGAGACCGATGGAAGCGGTGAGGTCCTCATCGGTCTCAGTAATCAGGTAGCGGGCGATGTGGGAGGCACCAAGAGGTGTGCGGAGCATGAAACGCGCAGGCTCCGGAGCCTCGGCGCTGATCTGCTCCAGCAAGGCGATGCTCTCGTCGGCGTCAGCCCGTGCTTGCTCGTGCGACCCCTCGCGCAGCAGCAGGGATCTCTCCTTCAGAGCTATGGCGACGGTCAGGCCCAAGCGAGCTGCTTCGAGCGTGTCGCCGGCACCGCGGAGAGCAGTGCGACCGGTATCGATCACAGCATGCACATCGGCGGCGTCACGTTCGGCCAGGAATCGTTCAAGGAGTGTTTCGCAGAGCGCACTCACCATTTCCAGGCGGCGTGGATATCCACGGGGAAGATCCTCCAGCGCTCCGCGCAGGTTGCGGATGTTCGTCTCCGTGTCGTCGTCCAGAGCGTCGAGGACAGCGTCGAATGCCAGGTGCTGCCGCACCTCGGCCGGCACTGCGTCGATGCGAAACTGGGCGATCGACCTGAACAGTGTGAGTG
>NZ_CAUVXO010000415.1:0-550 GCF_963555865.1 Protofrankia sp. Cr1 | reverse complement strand
GCGAAACTGGGCGATCGACCTGAACAGTGTGAGTGCGCTGTCGCGTGCTTCCTCGTCCTGCGGGCACGCCTGTGCCCTGCACCATACGAAGAAGGCGACGATGCGGATCGCGTGCAGGGGTGGGTCGCCGATTATCTGGAATATCTCGCCGACGTCGTTGAGTATGGCGTCAACCTCTGGGCCCAGAACCACCGAGGGGTCGCCGTCGCCCTGGTAGGCGTCAGTCCGTTTCTCCAGGTCTGCCATGATGGCGCCCAGCCTGACGTGGGCCTTGAACTTCGAGAGCAGACTCATGGTGCTCCCTGGCCGTGGGCGAATGTCCACGCTGGAATCGCGTTCTGACGCCACTGCTGCGCCAACTGCCTGGCCAGCTCCAGTTCGGCCGCCAGGGTCAGGGGCGCTGGCAGGTGCAGCGCTTCGTAGAGCGAAAAGCGGTGCAAGTCGATGGCGGATGTCAACGCCACGCCGTACCCGATCGCCTGGCTCACCATAGAGCGGTAGGAGAACACCGCGGTGCAGAGCGGGAGCAGTGTAAGGAGCAGCCACCACC
>NZ_CAUVXO010000414.1:1081-5163 GCF_963555865.1 Protofrankia sp. Cr1 | reverse complement strand
TGAGTGCGTCCCGAGCCGCGTAGGCGTCGGTCCGCGCGGTGGTGGTGAGTGCATGACGGAGGCGTCGTGTCCGCGGTGTGACGTGGCTACCGGCAAGGTCGAGCGCGGTGAGGCCGACGCGGATGCGGAACACGATGGTCGTCGGCTCGGGTTTCTCCACCAGCGTCAGCGCCTCGCCCAGTGCCGTGTCGAGTTCGTCTCCCGCGATGGAGACGGTCTGCGCGCGGCAGTACAACCGTAGGACCGCTGCGACGGTGTGCTCCCATGGCTCGGTTGGTGTGGTGTTGTCGAGCACGGTTATGGCCTGGTCGGGACGGCCTCGTTGAAGGAGTGACATGACGAGGGCCTGGCGGCCGTCGAGCAGTCTGTGCCCGACGCCTCGGTGTGCGGTCATGACCTCGACGGCGTCGATCCACCGCCCGGCTTGCGCCAGGGCCCGCGTGCCGTCGGAGAGTACGGCGGCCCACAGCTGCGTGCAGATCTTTCGGTGGTTCTCCGCTCCGCGCGTCGCTGCGGACAGGTCGACGCTATGGCCGCAGATGTCGGCCGCGCCTTGTTGTTGAGCGGCCCGGTAGAGCCGCTCAAACAGCTCGTAGGCGTATGTTCCGGCGCCGTCGCGGATCAGCTGCCGTGGGATGTTGAGGACTGGCTGCAGCGCGAGTGCGGCGAGGTCTGGCTCTGGGTCGCCCTCACTGGTGAAGATGTCGTAGTGACGCCAGCAAAGGTCCCGGGCGAGATCTGCCAGCCCTGCGTCCGACGCGATGAGGGCGGCGGCGTTGAACACTTCACTTGCGTGCGCCACCTGCCCGAAGCGGTCGACGTTCTTGGCCTCCCGCATGGCCTTCCCAAGGTTCCCGATGCGGTTGGCAAGGGGAAGCCCGGATGGTTTGGGGCGGCATACCAGTGGGAGCCAATGCGCTGCGGTGATGTTCATCTCAATGGTGTCCTTGAGGGCCTGGTCTGGCTGAATCCGTCCAGATAGCTGTCGCCGCGCTCAGGCCCAGTCGACCACGATGCGGGAGCTTGCCTTATCGATGACGAACCGCGGGTCGCTGGCCTGGATGGTCTCCTTGGCCCCTCGAGTGGCCATGCGGAAGCGAGGGGCGGACGTGCTGTCACGGCGGGTGCGGGCGGCCCACTCCTCGATCGCGGCGGCCGTGTCGTCGGCGAGGGCATGTGCGCGCGGCCCGTGGCCGATGACCCCGATCTCCCAGAACCGGCCGTCCGCGTCCGTGCCCTCGCGGACCGTGAGGTAGGCGATGGTGTCATGGTCGACGGTAGCCATGGAGCCCCAGAAGAAGTGCGGTGTGAATCCTGGGCGGGTTCCAGACATCCGGGAGATGCCGTTGCGAAGGGTGCAGGCCAGCCACAGGTAGAGCCACTCCCACGCCGAGCCCTTACGGAACTTCACACCGGTGTACACGCCGTATGGCGGGTGGTCCAGCACCGTCGCGATCTTCTTGACGTCCACGTCCTGCTCGGCGTAGATCTCCAGCCGGACATCGCCGGCGCCGGCGAGCCTGATGATGGTGCGCTCGTCGTCGCAGATGCCGTTACGCAGCGGCATGAACGTGGCCATCTCGCTGGAGACCGAGGTCCACGTGTCGCCGTCGCGTTCGAACGCGATCGAGCGGGAGACGCTGCCCCGGATGCGCAGCGGGATGACGAGACGGCCGTCGGGTGCGAGCTGGTTGAGGATCGCGGCAGGAATGTCGCCGGCTCCGACGGTGAAGATGATTCGGTCGAAGGGGGCCTGTTCGGGGAGTCCGGTGGCGCCGTCGCCGAGGACCACGGTCACGTTTGAAACCCCGGCCGCAGCGAGGTGCGCTCGGGCGCCGTCCACGAGGTCCTGGTCGACGTCGATGGTCCAGACCCGGCCGCCGGGCTGGACAAGCTGGCCGACGAGGGCTGCGTTGTAGCCGGTGGCCGCTCCGGCTTCCAGGATGGTTTGGCCAGGCCGGGCGTCGAGCTGTTCGAGCTGGGTGGCGACGATCGTCGGCTGGGAGATCGCGGAGATCATTTCGCCGTGGTCGTTCGTCTTCACTGACACGGTGTCGTCGGCATACGCGTCGGCGACCTCGACGTCGGGGACGAACAGGTGGCGTTCCACCGACCGGAAAGCTTCGGCGATTGCGTCGGTGCGCAAGGTACCGCTCTGCGTAAGCCTGTGCACGAGGGCGGCGCGCAGCTCGGTGGGATCGGCGACCGGGGCGGCAGTGGTGTCCATCGGCTCGTTCCTCGGGATTGGGTTGGGCGATCGGACGGTGGACACGACGCTGGGTTCGGTGTCGGCGAAACAGGACTGTGTCGCCAGCCAGGCAAGGGCGGCCTGTGTCCCGGCGCTGAGACCTGCGCGGTTGAGCGTGAACACCACGTGGTGGGCGAGCACTGCGCGCAGGCCCCGGGTGAGCCGCCCGTTGTCGGCGAGCGTGTGGAGCCGCCGGCCAGTGTCCTCGAACGCTGTGAGCCGCTCGGCCCATGCGGTGTCCGGGCTCTCCAGCCGCGTCGCGTCGGTGTGGATGAGCCGGCGCGTCGACGTGAGCGCCCGGGCGCGTCGGATGCCGGCCGGAGGCTCGGCGGATGGCCGCATCGCCGCGACCTTCGCCCACACGTCGCCCGCTTCGAACCGGTCGAGCTGGGCCGCTCGCAGCATGGTCGCGACCAGTAGCACGCAGCGTTCCCGACTCTCCGGCCGCCCTGCCTGCGTCAGCGCCGCGCGGCTGTCGGCGCAGAACAGGTCGTGGGCCACCTCCATGGCCTCCCGTCCGCCGAAGACATGGGTCTCCGGCTCGTAGATCCCGCCGACCCATCCGGAGGCCAGACCGGCGGCGACCAGCTCGTCCAGGACGTGGGCCACGGGGTACTCGGTACGCAGCCGCAGCCCACCGCGTTTGCGCACGAAGTGGAACCGCTGGCGGGCAAGTGCGGTGGATAGGGAGGCAGCGGCATCAAGGGGCACCCCGTTGCCACCGGGAAACGACACGGTGGCGTGTTGCCAGCCGGTGCCGGTCGCCAGAGTGGCGCTTTCGTCGTCCATGCAGTATCCCGTTCCTCACAGGTGTGACCCGGGTCAGTCGATCAGCAGAGCGCGTGTCCAGCCCGTGTTCCGTGTGCCGAGAAGCGCCAGCTCGGCGCCAGCTCTGCCCTCCAGAAAGCCGGGTTTGGGCACGCTGCCGAGTGCGGCGGAGAGCCTCTCGGCCAGAGCGGTGATGTGGCCTGTGAAACGGTCCGGGTCCGGGCTGTCGCCCGCTACCGCCCTGATCGTGGTCAGAAGGCCGGCCCAGCCGTGACATAGGCAGGCGTCGACGGTCAGGTGCGACGCCCTCGGATCGGTGAGCGCGGCGTGGGCCGTGTTCTCGGCCGCTTGCCGTCGGTCGGAGTCGCCCAGGGCGAGCGCGGCGAGCTGGCGGGCCCTAGCGCTGCCCACGGCCCCGTAACACCACGAGGGGCGGGCAGGCTCGACAGGCCGGGGTTCCGATCCGGTCAGCTGGTCCCAGGTGAGCCAGTATGTGGTGCCGTACCGCTCCAACCAGCGGGTGAGCGAACCGATGGCCTTCTTCTGGCCGCTGACTTCGGCGCCGTGTCGCTGCGCGATGGCCAGCAACGCCAGTACGCCGGCCGCTCCATGCGCCATGCCGTTGTTCGCGTGCCCGCCGGCCAGCTCCTCGCTGCCGGGGCCGGTGTCCGTCCACCAGCCCGGCAATGTCACGTCACCGATGTGCACCGGCTCCGCCAGTTCGACCAGGTAGGCCAGGACCTCGCCGAGCAGCGGCGTGCTCGTTCCACGAGACAGCAGCACGGCGCCCAGCCCGGTCAGTCCCCGGATCAGGTCGAACTCCGCCAGCGCCGGCCGGTCGCCCCGTGCTCGCCGCCCGATCGCCGCGGCTAGGCGCCGGACCACGACTGCGTCGACAGCGCCCTCGATCCTGCGATCGGACTGTCCGGCGCAGCGAAGCACGAACTCAACAGCAGGCGCTCCATAGAACAGGCACGCAGTGGTCCCGGCGCTCACGCCGTCCGCGACCGCTTCGGTCAGGGCGCAGTGCGCCAGCGTGAGGTGGCCGCGTTCGATGTGGAGCAGC
>NZ_CAUVXO010000414.1:0-648 GCF_963555865.1 Protofrankia sp. Cr1 | reverse complement strand
GGCCGCCCCGAACTCCCCCTCCGCGAGTGCCTGGCCCGGCCAAGGGTTCACCGCGATGAACCCATCGGGACGACGACGCTGTGCGCCCGCCCGTCGATCCAGCCATAGCCATCAGCCGGCGGTGCTTCGGCCAGCACCGCGTGACCGGCGCTGGCCAGGTGGGTTCGTAGCAGGTCGAGGGGAAGCTTCTGGCTCAGGTCCAGCTGGAGGTGCTGGTCGGCCTCGGCCAGCAGGACACGCGACGGCACGCCCAACCGCTCTCGCCAGGAGTGCAGTGCCTCCGTCCACTCATACAACGTCACGAGGCGTCCGGGCAGCTGCCGGGCCCGTAGCCGCCATCGGGCAGGGATCATGATCGTCCGCCGGTGGCACAGCGCCGGGGTGAACGGCAGCGCCAGCGCGACGCCCCAGTCGAAACCGGTCACCTGCGGGCAGGCCGCCCGCGAGATCTCGGCCAGGAACCGCGCGAGCGGCGGCGTGTAGTGGTTCCACACAAAGTTGATTGCGGTAGGCGTAAGCAGTTCCAGGTGCTCCCCGGTGGCACAGACGACGAGGTATAGACGGCCGTCCCTGATGCCGATGGCGAGGTCACCGGGAAACAGCACATTCTCGGCGCGGTCGCGGAACTCGCCGACGCTGACCACCGTT
>NZ_CAUVXO010000413.1:3040-5185 GCF_963555865.1 Protofrankia sp. Cr1 | reverse complement strand
GCGGCGAAGTCGTCGCTGGTCCGGACGTTCACGACCATGGCTCCCTGCACCGAGGGTCCGGGACGATCATGCTCTTCGCCAACCTGAACCAGGCTCGCCATCGTGAACCGGCTGCGGACCAGGGAGATGGCCGCGAGCATCGCGACCGGCGCCTGCCCGGTCACGACGCCAAGCGCCACGCCGTCCTCCCTCGGCAGCATGCCGGGCAGCGCGCCGAGCCCGGGATCGTCGTCCGCGGCGCGCACCTCCGCGAACAGGTCGAGGATCGACCCCCGCTCGGCCGCCCCGCGGTCGGCCACCGCGCACACCCCGCCGGTGGTCCGTACCTCGACCGGAAAGCCATGGTCCCGGGCGGAGATCGCAAGGGAGGCGGCGACCCGCACCGCGTCCTCGAAATAATCCTTGCTGTAGGGGGCGGTGCTGGTGTCGAGCACGACCATCAGCCGCGGCTCGTTGGGCACCACGTTGTGACGGACCATGAGTTTCCCGGTGCGGGCGGTCGACCGCCAGTGGACGAGCGTAGATCGTCGCCGCGGACGTACTCCCGCAGGCTGTGGAACGCGACGCCGCCGAGCGGCGCCGTGCTCGTCGTAGGCCCGTCCATGTCCCGGGAGCCGCCGGTGGGTAGCGGTGCCACCGGGTGCAGTCGAGGATGCACCTTCAGCTCCGACCGGGAGGCGTAGGAACGTCCGATGTGCATGAGCCGGAGCGGGTCGCTGTGACCGATGGTGAGGGGACCCACCTGGTAGACGCCGCGGCGATCGGTGGGCAGCGGGTAGGCGGTCTCGAACGAGCGGTCCGGCGCCAGACTGGGCAGGGTCACCGCGACGTGGCGCTCCCCCACGGCCTCGCTGGCGAGAAACGGCGGGCTGCGCCGCCGCGCGGAGTTGGTCACGGTGAGCAGACCCCGGGCGCCCTCGCCCTCGGCCACCCGCAGCGGCTGGATCTCCCGGACGACGGTGACGTCCGGAGTGACGAGCATCCAGGCGGCCGCCACGAGCAGTGCGGCCAGACCCCCGAGAGCGAACACGACCAGCTCCGGGTAGTCCAGCAGCGCACCGGACAGGCCGAGGATGACCACGGCCGCGGCAACAGCGAAGCCCGACCGGGTGATCATCTAGTGAACCACCCGCTGATCCGGCACCGGTACCGACGCCGTGAGCCCGCCGAGCAGGCTCGCCGCGGTGCCGCCGGCCAGCTCCGCCTCGGGTCGCAGCAGCATCCGGTGGCCAAGCACGAACGGGACGAGCGTGCGCACATCGTCCGGGGTGACGAACGACCGCCTGTCAGCCGCCGCGTGTGCCTGGGCCGCGACCGCGAGCGCGAGCCCGCCACGTGGGCTCACCCCGAGGCGCAGTTCGGGCATGCGTCTGGTCGCCGCGGTGATCGTGACGATGTAACCGAGCACCGCCGGAGAAAGATGGACGCGGCGTGCGATGTCGGCCATCCGGACCACCTCGGCGCTGGAAAGTACTGGGTTCACCTCATTGAGCGTCTGGCCGCGGGCCCGGTTCTCCAGGATCTCCACCTCGGCCTCGTGGCGCGGATAGCCGATCTCCATCCGGATCATGAACCGGTCGATCTGGGCTTCGGGGAGGTCGTAGGTACCGCCGTGTTCCACCGGGTTCTGGGTCGCTATGACCATGAAGGGTCGGGCCAGCTCATAGGAGACGCCGTCCACCGTGACCTGGCGTTCCTCCATGACCTCCAGGAGCGCCGCCTGTGTTTTCGGCGAGGCACGGTTGACCTCGTCGGCAAGCACGATGTTCCCGAACACCGCTCCGGGCCGGAACTCGAACTCCCGGCTGCGCTCGTCCCAGACCTGCACGCCGGTGACATCGGTGGGAAGCAGGTCGGGGGTGAACTGGATCCGGCGCATCGTTCCGTCGATGGAATTCGCGATGGCCTTGGCAAGGGAGGTCTTCCCGACCCCGGGAACATCGTCGATGAGCAGGTGGCCCTCGGCCGCCATGCACACCAGGGCGAGACGAATGACATCCCGCTTACCCCGGACGAAAAGCTCGACGTTACGGACGAGTTCCTCGTAGCGTTCGGCGAACCATTCGACTTCGGACACGCTCGCCGAAGGGTCGGTCATGGGCTTCTCCCCCCAGGAATCACAAGGCAAGGGCCATGGTAGAGGCC
>NZ_CAUVXO010000413.1:0-2585 GCF_963555865.1 Protofrankia sp. Cr1 | reverse complement strand
AACTTCGTCTCCACGAGACCCGGTTGCAGGTCCGGCCGGGTGAACTGGTACAGACGACGGCGACGGTCCGCTACGACGGCGACCTCGTCGAGCGGTACACGTTTGACGTGTTAGGGGCGGCGTCGGGGTGGGCCGAGGTCATCCCAGCGGAGATCTCGGTCACCCGCGGGGTTGAGGAAACCGTTCAACTGCTGTTCCGGCCGCCGACCGGCCCGGGGACACCGGTGGGAAAGATACCGTTCGCGTTACGGTGCCGCTCGCGGGAGAACCGCAACTGGGTGGCCGTCGAAGAAGGCGACATAACGGTCGGCGCGATTCACGAGATCACGGCCGCCGTCATCACCACGAAGATACGGCGCGGGCGGTGGACAGCCCGCTGGATCGCGCGTTTCGACAATCGCGGTACCGCCCCGGCCCTACTCCGCCTGTCCGTTGCCGACGAGGACGGCGCGCTCGGCTACGCCCTCGCGCCGACGAGCGTCAAGGTCCAACCGGGCGGGTCCGGTGAGGTGTTCCTCAAGGCACGGGCGGTGCGGCCGTTCCTGCGCGGCACCATGGTGCGCCACCCCGTCCGGCTGGTCTACGCGAGAACTGACGAAACCCGAACCGACGAAACCCGGACGAACCAAGCCCGGACGAACCAAGCCCGGACGAGCGGAGCCGACCAACAGGCGGTCGAGGGCCAGCTCGATGCCGTCTTCGAACAGGTCCCGGTCATACCCAGGGCAGCTGTCAAGCTGGCCGGCGCGGCGCTGGTGATCGGTATCGTCGCGACAGCCGGCGCAGCCCTGCTGACCCGGGCGCCGACGAGGACGTCGGCACCGACCGCAGCCGTGACCGCCGCGACCGCACCCGTGGCCCCCACCAGCCCGAGCCCCACCCCAAGCCCGAGCGTCGGACCGACAACGAGTGTGGGACCGACAACGAGTGTCAGCCCCACCGGCGCCGCTGGGCAGGTAGAGCCGCAGGGGATCTACGTCATCTTCCACGCCTTCGCGATCGACGACCGCGTCGCGACCGACAACCAGGCCGCGCAGCAGTTCATCAGCGACATCCAGCGATTGCCGGATGTGGGAGTGGTCCAATTGATGGACAGCCGCCGGTCACAGCGGCTTCGCGAGCCCACCGACAAGCCCGATCAGGGCGAGTACGTGATCCTCAAGGACGGGTTTGCCAGCTATCGGGACGCGACAGGCTACTGCGCGAAGGTGCTGCCCGCGCTCAGGCAGTCGGTAAAGGGCGCCAACTGCTACGCCGTGCCCGAGTGAACGCTCACTTTTAGGATGACCAACGCGCTATGACCGTGTACCCCGGCGGCGTCCTCCGCTGCGCTCCTCGCTCGCTGGCGCTCCCTACGATGCTCGCTTTGGCCGCCGCCTCATGACCGTGTACCCCGGCGGCGTCCTCCGCTGCGCTCCTCGCTCGCTGGCGCTCCCTACGATGCTCGCTTTGGCCGCCGCCTCATGACCTATGCCCTCGGCATCGACGTCGGGACCACGTTCACCGCGGCCGCGATCTGGCGGCACGGGCGGGCTGAGGTCGTCGACCTCGGCGAACGCGCGAGGACGGTACCGTCCGTGCTGTTCCTGCGTGACGACGGAGTGATGCTGGTCGGTGAGGCCGCGGAACGGCGTGCCATAACCGATCCGTCCCGGGTGGCAAGGGAGTTCAAGCGCCGGTTCGGCGATGACGTGCCGGTACGACTCGCCGACACGCCGGTGGAGATACCCGACCTCGTCGCCGACATGATCAGATTTGTCGTCAGTAAAGTCACCGAGCGTGAATCGCAGGCGCCGGGCCATGTGATGCTGACCCGCCCCGCCACCTGGTCCGGTCACCGCCAGGACCTGATGGAACAGGCCGCTGGGCTCGCCGGCCTCACCGACGTCGGGCTCCTTTCGGAACCGGTGGCAGCCGCGGGACACTACGCGGCGCAGGACCGCCTCACCCCAGGCGATCATGTCGGTGTCTACGATCTCGGCGGCGGCACCTTCGACGCGACGGTGCTGCGAAAGACCGACGGTGGTTTCGAGGTGTGCGGCGAACCCGGCGGTGACGACGACATCGGTGGCATCGACATCGACGAGGCCGTACTCGACCACATCGCGCGGACGGTCGGCCCGCCCTGGCAACGCCAGGATCTGACCGACCCCGAGACGGCCCGTGCGGTCGCCCAGGTGCACGCCGCAGCGGTCGCGGCCAAGGAGGCGCTGTCCGCCGACACCGAGGCCGAGATCCCGGTGATCATCCCGGGTTGCAACCGGACCGTCCGACTCACCCGTGATGACCTGGAGGAATCCGTACGGATCATGGTGTTGCGAACCCTTGACACGTTCCGGCGCACGTGCCGTTCCGCCGGGGTGGAGCCGGCGGACCTCAATCGCGTCCTGCTTGTCGGTGGGTCAAGCCGCATTCCCCTGGTCGCCCGGCTGGTCGAGCGGGAGTTCCGCGTGCTGGTGACGGTGGACACGCACCCGAAGTTCGCGGTCTGTCTCGGCGCGGCGATCGCAGGCGGGGCACGGCTGTCGCGGCGGGCACCGCAGACACCGCGGGTTCAGCGGGTTCAGGGGGCACCGCAGGTACCG
>NZ_CAUVXO010000412.1:3806-4967 GCF_963555865.1 Protofrankia sp. Cr1 | reverse complement strand
TCTGTTCGAGCCCGACGGAGTGCTCGTCTTGGACGAGACGGGATTCATCAAGAAAGGAAACCGATCCGCGGGAGTTCAACGTCAGTACAGCGGGACCGCGGGGCGGATCGAGAATTGTCAGGTGGGTGTCTTCGCCGTCTATGCGTCCGGTCGGGGGCGGGCGTATGTCGACCGCGAGCTGTATCTGCCGGAGAAGTGGACGGACGACCGGGAACGGTGTCGGGAGGCGGGTATCCCGGACGACGTCGCATTCGCGACGAAGACGGAGCTGGCGCTGGTCATGGTCCGCCGGTTCCACGAGGCCCATCCCCAGCTGGGCTGGGTCGCCGGCGACGAGGTCTACGGCCGCTCCCCGGAGCTCCGGACCTGGCTTGAGGATCACGAGATTGGCTATGTTCTGGCCGTCGCTACGAATACCGTGGTCTCCACGGCGCAAGGCCGATTCCGGGTCGACGCCCTCGCTACCATGGTGCCTGACACGGCGTGGGAGACGTATTCCTGTGCTGACGGCTCGAAAGGGCCACGGCTCTACGACTGGGCGCTGGTCGAGACCGCCGACGCCGCCGGCCCCGCCGGACGGCCGCGCCAGGTTCTCGTCCGGCGTTCCCGCGGCGAGAAAAAGGAGCTGGCGTTCTACCTGACCCATTCTTCCCGGCCTGTTCCGCTGGCGGCCCTGGTCACGGTCGCTGGTCGCCGGTGGAATGTGGAGGAATGTTTTCAGTCCGGAAAGAACGAAGTCGCTCTGGACCATTACCAAGTCCGGCTCTACAGGGCCTGGTACAGGCACATAACACTGTCCATGTTCGCCCACGCATGGCTCGCCGTCACCGTGGCCAAGAATCGTGAGAAGAATAGGCCGCCAAAGGAACGGGTGGCCACCGCAACCGGTTACGTCCGCGAACCCGACGGCAGTATTCCGATCGCCGATCCGCCCGTGCCGGCCAGGAACAAGATGATCCCATTTACTCTCAATGAGATCCGTCATATTATTGTCCAAGTCTGGCAGAAGGCCATCCCTTTCAGTGTCACTCGGCGCTGGTCGGACTGGCGTCGACGCCACCAAGAGCGGGCGAGCTACTACCACTTTCTCCGGCGGATACGTGCCGCTCGAGCATCCGCCACGCCGGTCGCAGCCACATAGAGATCACTGTGGCTGTAGTA
>NZ_CAUVXO010000412.1:0-3608 GCF_963555865.1 Protofrankia sp. Cr1 | reverse complement strand
CTAGGCACTGCCTTACGGGTACGGCGCGGCAGCACGCGTGGTATCTCTTGGGTTTGGTCGAGTGAACTGCTGAAGGCAGACAAAGGCAGTTCGCACCATACGATCTTGCCTCCGGCGGGCGGCCGATAGTAATTCCATCGCTTGCCCAGTGCGCGCGTGAGCGGAATATCGCCGCCTGTCGCCGTGAACTCTGGATCGCTGTCGGCAACCTCAACAATTAGGTTGTCGCCAAGAATGACAAGCCGCACCAAGATGAGTTTCAGGCCATCCAGCTCTGTCCACCGGGGATTTGGCTTAATAATGCCGGTGGTGCGGACGGCGCGGGTTACGAGTTCAGCCGTCAGCTTTTCGACCGGCTCAATAAGGTGGTCGAGCTGCCACGCCTGTAGTGTGTACTTGGTGAAGAGCTGCGCGCAGATGGTGGCCGTTGAAAGCGCCGCAAGCTGCATTTCGCTGCGTATGCGAAGCTCAGGGCGAGGTGGATGGGTCATAACCACCTGCGCCGGTCGTTCTGCCAAAACGGTCATGGCGTTCCTCCCGAGGGTGGCCCATTACGAAAACCCGTGCCCCGGTTTCCAGCTCAATGAGGGCGCGCATGGCCTCATGGACACCAGGAAATCTTGAGAAGTGGTTGAGCGACGGAATCAAGACGCCATCAACGCCGGGGCGGCGTAGCGTCTCGACCATCACGACAAAGCCGCTCCGGCCGAATTGGTCCCCTATTCCTGCGTCACGGTCGGTGAAGACGTCAGCCAGGGTTAGCCCTTCACGCTCCGCGTACGCCGCGAGATCGCGTATCAGGCAGTCGCCGATGTCTTGCGGGTCGGCCGGGCTGAGGCGGATGTAGCCGTAGACAAGTGGTCGCATGGTTAGCAGCGCCCCTCCAGGAGGCACGTGGAGGGCCAGACCGGCGACGGCTTCGGGGAGCAGCATCGCCGGTCCGGCCGACTGGGGGCGGACACTCACAGCAGCGCCAGGTTGTGATCCGCAAGCCGGGTGGGCTCGCACGGCCAGGTCACGACGCAGACCACGCACAGACCGCCCACCTCGACGTGCTCGTGCAGCACCCGCACTGCGGTTCTGCACAGCTGCTGTAACTCCGGCGGGAAGTAGTCGGTTGGGGTCAGTACGGTCGTGGCCTGCGTCTGGCGGGTCATGGATCGTTCTCCCTGGTTGGGGACGTGTCCGGGTAACCCGAGAGTGAGGCGGTTGGGCCGTACCGGGCATGATCGCGGGGGTATACGCGCCATACATGACACGTATGCGGCCCGCCCCGTAGGGTGGCCAGGTTCTAGAATTGCTGGTCAGGGATGCCGCATCGAAAGTCAGGACGATCATGGACGCGAACCGCTCGGCACGTTACTGCCGTTGCGGGACGCGCCTTGCCCGAGACAACAAGAGCGGCCAGTGCGCCCCGTGCCAGACCAAGGCGCGCGACTTCATCATTCAGCCGCCAGAGTTTCCTGATGACTTCTGGGACACCGATCAGTTCCGGGATGCTTTCATTGCGCAGCACATCGGCCACGTTTCGCGGGCGTATCGCAAGCACCCGCAGCACATCGCCGTTTATGGCAAAGATGGCGTTCCACAGGGCGTCGTGGCCGGTTGGCTCGGATTGACGCAAGCTCAAATTAGCCGCATCGAGAATGGCGCGCCCGTCCGACATCTCGACAGCCTGACTCACTGGGCGCGCACGCTTCGCATTCCCGAGCATCTACTGTGGTTCAAGCTGCCCGGTGAGCCGTCTGCAAGTGGCAACGGTCGTACGGCCGACGTAGGAAGAGCGGCTATACCGCAGCAAGCCCCGCCACTGCCCGTACTGCTTCAGCCTTCGTCACTCGGGCTGCCGCTGGGTGGCGGCAACGGCTACGCCTCCGCGATGCAGTCGTTTCGGGCGGCGGATCGCCAGGTCGGCGGCGGCCACCTCTACGCCACCGTCGTCAAGTACCTACAAGCTGAAGTCGCGCCGCGCATGTTCGGAGTCGATCACGGCAGCGACGGACGGTTGGCGTTCACAGCCGCAGCCGCCTTGACGGAGATGGCCGGGTGGATGGCTCACGATGCCGGACGGGACCAGGCCGCCGAACAGCACTTTGCGCGTTCACTTGATCTGGTCAAACTCGGCAGCGACCGGCAGCTCGGCGTACACATCCTGGCCAGCATGAGCCATCTCGCCCACCACCAGGGCAAGCCAGCCGACGCCATCCAGTACGCGCGACGAGGGCGCGAAGCGCTGGCCCGTGGTCCCCGATTGCCTGAACTCGAAGCTCGTCTCCTTGCCATGCAGGCCCGTGGCTTCGCTGCGCTCCGGCGGTCCGACGACTGCACGCAGCTCCTCATCGAGGCAGAGAGGGTGCTTGAAGTGCAGCCGGCCGAGGAACGGTCGCTGTGGGTCAGCCACTTCGATGAAGGCTCCTTGGCGAACGAGGCCGCCCGGTGCTTGCGCCAGCTTGGTGATCTGGCCCAGGCGGAACGGCAGGCCGAGCGCGTCATCGAACTGCGGCCGCGAGATCGCACGCGCAGCCGGGCGTTCGGGCAGCTCATCCTTGTAACTGTGCTCATCGCCCAGGGTAGGCCCGACGAAGCCTGTGCAGTCGCTCAAGAAGTGCTGGACGCGACGCAGCAGCTCGGCTCCTATCTCGTCATCCAGCAGCTTCTTGATCTCAGGCGCTTGCTGGAGCCGCACCGGGGTACTCGGGTGGCAGCCGAGTTCCTGAGCTGCCTCGATGAGGCGCTCAGGGAGCGGGTGTGGCTCTACCAGTGGCTCACACAGGACGGACGTGGCGATGGAACGGCGCTCGGGGAGAAATGGTGAACGCTGACGCTTCGCTGTATGAGCGTGACCCGGAGGCCTGGCAGGCCTACTTGGCAGAGGGCAACGCGAAGCAACCACGCAAGCGCGTCAGCGCTGACGTGATCCTGCGCGACCACGCGGGCCGGATTCTGCTCGTTGATCCGCAGTACAAGCCCGACTGGGACACACCGGGCGGCATGGCCGAGGCCAACGAGCCGCCGCACGAGGCCGTGCGCCGTGAGCTGAAGGAAGAACTCGGCTTTGATCTCCACGTCGGACCGCTCCTTGTCGTCGACTGGGTATCGCCGCACGGTCCATGGGATGACCTGCTGGCATTCATCTTCGACGGCGGCGAGTTGAGCGACGAGCAAATTGCAACGATCAAGATTTCGGACGGCGAGCTATCCGCGTTTGAGTTCTGTACTCACGAGCAGGCACAGCAGCGGCTACGGCCGTATGTGTGGCGACGGGTGGCTGTTGCGCTGGATGCGCTGAAGACTGGGATTGTGCAGTATCTGTTGGATAGTTACGCCCGCTGACCGAAACTAGGAACGCAGTTCAGTTCTTTTGTGCTTGACCTATTTGCATTCGAGCCAGTCGCCGAAACGTCCAGCCGTCATTGTTTGCGGAAGCGGGCGGCGGCCTCAAGGAGTCAGTGCGCCACCTTCGCCCTCTATTTGATTGGCCGGACAGAGCCTTCTGTTGCGGACCACGCCTGGCGGCTTCTTATACGATATCGACCTAAACCTGAATCACGAAACTCAAAACAACAGAGGTAATAGACCTCGACTTTCGCTGTTACGCTGCGTTGAGC
>NZ_CAUVXO010000411.1:1517-5456 GCF_963555865.1 Protofrankia sp. Cr1 | reverse complement strand
CTGATATCTATTGTGACCCCTACTCCGAATCCTATTAGATCCACGCCGGAGCCGAATCCTATTAGATCCACGCCGGAGCCGAATCCTATTAGCGCCACGCTGGCGCCGAATCCTATTAGATCCACGCCGGCGCCACGCTTGACTATCGCAACCGATAACGTCTACTCCTTGCCGTCGCTCACAAGCAGCGTCATAGGAAAGTTGAGAGATTCGACGGTCTACATATCCTGCACAGTTCAAGGAGAAGTGGTATCCGACTCCAACGGAAATTCGAGCAGTCTCTGGGACAAGGTTGGCGATGGTTATGCTCCTGATATCTTTATATATACTGGCACAAATCAGCCTGTCGCACCGAACTGCTTCATTAATTCCTGATGCGATAAAGAAACAGGGTTTTCATAGTTCGTTCACTCATGCTGTCCACCGGTACTCGCCTCGATATGTGACGCGATGACACCAACGTACCCGTCCGTCGCCGGCCACCAGAGCTGCCGCGCCGTTTCCGCTCCTCGGCGCTGGCGCGCCTGCGGTGCGGGTCGGCTTGCTGCCGGACATGATGGCGATCTTGTGCCGTGCCATTCGCGTGCCGGTAGCACCGGTCGGCGTTTGGCCCCAGCGGTCGGCAGCGGCCTGTCCGGTCGATGCCCTTGTAATAGGTCGATCGTGTCACGGCTAATCTTGCCAAACTGATCGTAGCGACTACACTGTAGTCGCATGACGAGGAAGGCTCCGACGCCGGTGCGGTTTGAGGCCACCGTGGCCGTACGCCTGCAGGCGTACGTGGCGACGCATCCGGGTCTTTCGCTGTCTTCAGCGGCGAACCGGCTGGTGGATGAAGGGCTGCGGACCACGGAACATCCTGGCATCACTTTCAGGGAGGGGTCGACGGGACGGCGGGCGGGTCTGGTCGGTGGGCCTGACATCTGGGAGGTCGTGCGAGCGGTCCGGTCCGCCCGGGCAGCCGAGCCGGAGCTGGCTGAGCACGCGCTGTTGTCCATGGTTGCGGACAACAGCGGTCTGCCGCTACGGCTGCTCCGCACGGCGCTGCGGTATTGGGCGGCCTACCCGGACGATGTCGACGCTGAGATCACCGCGGCTGATGATGCCGAGCAGGCGGCCGAGCGGGCTTGGCGGCGCGAGCAGGACCTGCTGGCCGGATGAGCAGCCCTCTCCTGCTCGACGAGATGCTCGGGGAGCGGATAGCGGCCCAACTTGTCGGGAGGGGGCACGACGTCCTGTCCGTTGTCTCCGATTTTTCGCTGATCTCGTTGCCTGATGACCAGGTGCTGGCGGAGGCTGCGCGTCAAGGACGCGCGCTGGTTACGCTCAACATCAAGGATTTTCTGCCGCTCGATGCCCAATACCGGGCTGGTGGACGCTCACACGCCGGTCTCGTTCTCATCGCGACCAAATCCTTTCCACCGGACCGCGGCTTTGTCGGTGCTGTGGTGAGCGCACTCGACAAGTTGCTCCAGGAGCCAGGTGCCATCATTCCTGATCAGGTCGTGTTTCTACGACGCTGATCGCTGCCGCCCTACTATTCGTGGGCGAATCCATGTGGTCAGCGCGTCAGGGCGCCTTTTCATGTGACCGTGAGTGACCCGGCGGACGCGAGTGCGCCTCTGGCGGACGCCGGCTACGCCGAAGATCATCGTATGTTTGTCGTTGTGTACGCTTATTCGGCTAAAAATCGTACATAACGACAAGCATATGCCGATCATGGTCTATGGATGGCCGATCTGCGGAGAGAGATCGACGAGGCGCTGGTCCGTCTTCGTGAACGGAGTTGTCAGGTATTCCACTCGGGTGCGCATTACGTGACGGTCATGGTGCACAGGGTGATGGTACCGTGCCCGATCAGGTTGCAGAGACAGATCGTCCGGGCCGTCTACGACCCGTGGGAGCACGGGTTGGCGCGAGCGAGGAGCAGAGCGACGTCGTCGTCGAACCCGTTGCCTCGGTCGATGAGACGCAGCAAGCGGTTGGCGGTAGTCGGCAGGTCGGCGGTGGTGGGCAGGTCAGCGGCGTCGGCCAGGGTGTCCAGTAGACGTTGGCAGCCGTCGCCGATGGCGACCGTGGGGGATTCGACGAGCCCATCAGTGTACAGCGCGAGGGTGGAGCCGGCAGGGAACCGGCAGCGGGTTTCGGTGAGCTTCTGGTCGCCGACGCCGAGCATGATGCCGTGGGTGTCACCGATGAGTTCGACGGTTCCGTCGGGGTGGCGCAGCGCTGGGGGGAGATGACCGGCGTTGGCAAAGGTCACGGTCTCGGTGGCGGCTTCCCAGCTCACGTAGAGCACACTGGCGAGGGCGCCGTCGGGACCGGTCCCGAGAGTCTGGGTGACGGCGTCAAGCTCGGTCAGAACGTCGGCGGGAGGCAGGCCGAGACCGGCGAGGACACGCGTTGCGGTACGGAGCTGCCCCATGACGGCGGCGGCGCCCAGACCGCGGCCCATTACGTCCCCGATGACCAAGGCTATGCGGCCGGTCGGCAGCGCAATGACGTCGAACCAGTCGCCGCCCGCTTCGGTGCCGACGGTGCCGGGTTGGTAGCGCCATGTCAGTTCCAGGCCCTCCACCGCCGGGAGGTCCCGGGGCAGCAGAGCGCGTTGCAGCATTAGGGCGGCGCTCTGCTGTCGCGTGAAGGCGCGCGCGTTGGCGATCGCGCTGGCGATCCGGTTCCCCAGCTCCGCCGCGGTGCGTACATCCTGGTCCCGGTAGGGGCGCGATGCCGTGACGGCGAACCCGAGGCTCCCGTGATAGTCACCACCGACCAGTAGCGGTACGCAGATCGCGGATTGGAGCTGGAAGTGCCGTAGCAGTGTGATTACCAGCAGTGTGGCATCGGATGCGAACGGTGCATCATCAACGTCGACGCGGACCGGCTGGCGGGTGGCGAACGCCACCTGATGCGGTTGCCCCTTCGCCATTTTGATCACTTTGCCCTGCTCCGGAAGCTGCTGACCAGGGGGTGGCGGCGGCAGATCGGGGGCGTGCGCCCACACAGCACGGCGAAGTTGCAGCGGGTGGGGGTCGGCGTCGGCTCCGTACGGTTCGTCCGCCAGGTACAGCTCACAGACGTCGGCGAACTCCGGAACGACGAGTTCGACCATTGCCTGTAACGTCGCCTGCACGTCCAGCGAGGTGCCGAGCAGACCGCTTGCCCGACCCAGCAGTTGTAGGCGCCGCTCCACAATGTCGTATTCGGCCACTGCGCGGCTTTGTTCCGTCACGTCCACCGCTGCTATCCCGACCGCGACCGTGGCCCCGCTGGAGTCGTGCAGAGGGAAGCGGGAGATCCGCCAGACACGGTGGTCCGCCGGGTCCGCCGGGGTCGCGCCGGCAACCTCCCCATTGATGATCGCTTCACCGGTTGCCAGTACCTGGCGGTCCATCTCCCAACCGCCGGGGTCCATGTGCGGCAGCAGATCCGGGCTAGGCTGGCCGATCATCTCCTGAGGGGTCAGGCCGGCAGCTGCGGCAGCGAGGTGGTTCACCGCGCGGAACCGCAGCTCGCGATCAACGATGCTCAGTATCATCGGCGCCACGTCGAACAGCTGCGAACTGAGTAGCACGTCTTCCCACGGCTTGGATGTCGGCAGGCTCCGCGGGTCGGGCGGCGGGTCGGGCGACGGGTCAGGAGAGGGAAAAGGAAGGCTGCCCGCCGCGTCCGGCCACTGGGGTGGCGGCGTTGGATTCATGTTGGGACCAGTCCTGCCGTGGCCGTGGCCGTGGCCGTGAGCGATGCCGATCGTCGCCGAAGGCTCGGATGAATAGGGATGGGTACAAGTCTGGGGCCGGACTACCAGATCCGCGAGCCGGAACCCGTCAGGCAGCTCGCGTCGGGCTCCGTCAGCCGGCGCACGATCCGTGCCGGATAGATCGTGGAGAGATCCGATGCAGATGATCTCTTAATTCTCGGGCGGTTCCCGGGCGGGGC
>NZ_CAUVXO010000411.1:0-832 GCF_963555865.1 Protofrankia sp. Cr1 | reverse complement strand
GGGCGGGTCCTGGTTGTGGCGGTACGGTATGGAACGACAGCAGACATTACGCATACCAGGAGACCGCCCCCATGGCAGGCGATGAGTCGTCCGAGCAAGACCTGTGGTCGAGGATCGACACCTCCGTTCCGCATTCCGCCCGGATCTGGAATTATTGGCTGGGCGGCAAGGACTGTTACCCGGTGGACCGGGCCGCCGGCGATGAATACGTCAAGGTCTTCCCGGGTATCAGCGAACTGGCCCGTGCGTCCCGGGGTTTTCTTTCCCGTGCGGTCGCCTACCTGGCCGGTGAGGCGGGTGTCCGGCAGTTCCTCGACATCGGCACGGGTCTACCCACGGCCGACAACACCCATGAGGTCGCCCAGCGGGTCGCTCCGGACTCCCGGATCGTCTATGTCGACAACGACCCCCTGGTGCTGGTCCACGCCCGCGCGCTGCTGGTCAGCACTCCTGACGGAGCCACGGACTACCTCGACGCCGACCTGCGGGATCCGGACACCATCCTGGCCGGTGCGGCGCGTACGCTGAACTTCGACCAGCCGGTTGCGCTGATGCTGATGGGGATCCTCGGCCACATCGTCGACGACGACGAGGTGCTGTCCATCGTGAAGCGACTGCTGGACGCCCTGCCATCAGGCAGCTATCTGGCGACCTACGACGGCACCCGCCCGGCCGGCGACACCGGGTTCGACGAGGCCCAGGACGACTACAACGAGACCGGCGCCGTCCCGTACATCCTGCGCACCCCCGAGCAGATCGCCCGCCGTTTCGACGGGCTTGAACTGATCGAACCCGGAGTCGTGTCGCACACCCACTGGCGGCCCGAACCCAC
>NZ_CAUVXO010000410.1:0-4782 GCF_963555865.1 Protofrankia sp. Cr1 | reverse complement strand
GGGCGTCGAACTCCTCGCGGCCCATCGCGAGGCAGATGTGGTTGACAGGATGGCCGGCTGTTCCGTCGGCTCCTGGGACGGCGTTGACAGCGGCAGCGGCAGCCCGCGGCATCAGGTCGATGATGGACTCAGCCGACACCCGCACGCTCGGGAACGGCGCCGCCCCCGCGCGAAACTCCTCCGCCCGTACCGGTGGGAGCCCGACCACGCGCTGGTAGAAGTCCAGCGACCGCAGTGGGTCCGCCACCCACAGGACGACATGATCAAGCTGTACGTCCATGAGGACCTCCACCGTCTGGCCGGCCGCGGACGATGCGATGCCGTCCGAATCGAATGTGACGCACGTCACCGCCGTGCCGGCTGCCATCAGCTTGAGTCTCCACCTACTGGAACCTGGATCGTGGCTGTTCATGGAGGGACACGCGACCGACCGACCGACTGATCACGATCGGGCGGCTGTCGGAGTTGACCGGGGTGCCGGTACGCACCATCCGGTTCTACGCCGACGAGCACCTGGTCGAGCCGGTTGCGCGCAGCAATGCCGGTTACCGGTTGTACGACGCGGTGGCGGTGGCCCGCCTCGAGCTGGTGCGCACCTTGCGTGACCTGGGCATCGACCTTCCGGCCGTCGCGAAGGTACTCGCGCAGGAGATCACGGTGGCCGAGGTGGCGCGCGTGCACGCCGAGGCGCTCGGCGCACAGGTCAGGGTGCTCCGGCTACGGCAGGCGGTGCTACGGGCGGTCGCGGTCCGCGGATCCGACTGGGAGGAGATGGAACTGATGCACCGACTGGCGAAACTCGACGCGGCGGAACGCACACGGATTCTGGATGGTTTTCTCGACACCGTGTTCAACGGCCTGGACCGCGATGGCCTGGACGGTGACAGCGGAGCAGGTGGGAAATTCGAGACGATGATCCGAGCCTCATTTCCCGAGCTGCCCGAGGACCCGACCGGCGAGCAGGTCGAGGCCTGGGTGGAACTGGTGACGTTGATCCAGGATGAGGATTTCACCGCCCGGGTCAGGACCATGGCGCAACGGGGCGCGGCCAAGCACGTCAGCGAAGAAGCGACCATCCGGCATCAGGAGGCCTTCAACGCCGTGCTGGCAAGCCGGTCCACGCAGGCATACACCGAGGGGATCGACCCGGTCTCCACCGACGGCACGGCGCTGGCGGCCGCGATCGCCGCGTCGTACGCGCAGACGACCGGGAACCGTGACACCCCGGCGTGGCGGGCAACACTCATAGACGATCTTGAAACGTTCACCGACAGGCGAGTTTACCGGTTCTGGGAACTCGTTGCGCTCGTCAGCGGGGACACGACGACGGTGGCGGTTGCCAGCCCAATGATCGAGGCGGTGGAGTGGTTGATCACCGCGCTGCAGGCGGCCGGCTGACGAACCAGCTCCACCAACGGCCGTCCCCGGGTGGAACAGCGGCGACGGCTCGGGACGAGCAGTGGGGCGCGCACCCGTATCCGGTGTGGGGGGGAAACCCCACCAAAGCTCGGCGGAGTACCCCATGGCCGCGGCGTGATCGCGACCGTAGCGTTTGCTGCTCTTAACGATGTGAATCTGATGCTCCTACCACAACACCAGATTCACATCGTTCCCAAAGAGCGCCCAGCAACAGTCCCGCGACGCCGCGCCGGGGCTGTCAGCGCCGGGCCAGTCGGGGGCCAGCCAAGGTGGACGGAACAGCGGCCAGATGATCATTGTTGTTCCTCGACCGCTGAATCGAGCAATACCCTCGCCGGGTCGATCTCGGAGCTGGCATCGTGTGGGGGATGTCAGGGGATGACGACGGTCAACCGGTTCTGGTCCGGGAGCTGCGGGTCGCTGCGTACGCGGTCTGCATCCACGAAGGGAAGATCCTTCTTGCGCGTTTCGTCGGCACGGGCGGGAAGTTCTGGACGCTACCCGGAGGCGGCATCGATCACGGCGAGGATCCGCTGGCCGCGGCAGTACGTGAAGTCGAGGAGGAAACCGGGTACGACGTCGTGATCGAATCGCTGCTGGGTGTGGACTCGATGCGCAGATGTTTTCCGCGCGGCACCGGCGGCACAGTCGACCATCACACCGTGCGGATCATCTACACGGCCCGGGTGGTCGGCGGCGTGCTTCGGCATGAGATTGGCGGTTCCACCGACCAGGCCGCCTGGATCGATGTCGATCAGATCGACACCCTCGAGCGGGTTGATCTCATCGACATCGCGTTGGAGCTTGAGCGGACCAGACCGCCGCACGGCCAGGCGGCTGGAAAACATTCCTGACCGGCAACGCGACCGGCCGGGGGGAGATCCCATTTGGCAGAATCTCCCCCCGGGCGCCGTCGAGACCGCTTAAAACCGCCGGACGTGCGAGAAGAACATGATCGCACGCCCTTTGGCCGTCGAGCCTGTTAGGCCTTTCCGGCCCAGCAGTGCTTCGAGGCGTACCAGGGGCTGGTGCCCTGCTGCGCGTACAGCATCCGCGCACGCATCCACTGCTCGGAGGCGCTGGCATTCTGCGGCAGGCCGGACCCGCCAACACCGTGCCAGGTACCGGGCAGGAACTGGAACAGTCCGCCGGCGCCGATCGAGTTGACAACGCTCGGGTTGCCACCGGATTCGCACTTCGAAATGGCGGCCAGCGCCCCGTCCGCGGACGGGGCCGCACTTGCCGGCTGCGACAGCGCGACGCTGCCGCCGCCGATGGCGGCAACAAGTGCCGGCACAGCGATCAATACCCGGGCCCGTGCTTTGATTCGACTGATTCCACGGTCGCCGGAACGTACGTCGGACATGTAGATGTCCTTCCCCACGCCTGCGAGGTGAGCTGTCGGATTCGGGCTGGGAGTGCCCGGCCGCGATGTGCGGCTTCACCCCGAGGACGCCTGATGTCGACGTCCGAAAGTGGTTCCCCCGTTCCTGCCACCGGTCTGGTTTTCATCGGACGGGGGCAGGATTCGGCGTGCCGTCCGACGCGTGCCTTCCTCTCGAAGGCACGGCGAAGACCATACGTGCAACGACGGCCCAGAATGCAAGGTTACGTGAAGAGGCACACAGTCCGTATCCGATGTTGATAGCAGCTACGGCTGCCGGTAACGTGCGCGTACTCGCGCTCATCCCTACTGTGGCCTCGTCCCGCCGGCGATATTGTGACGGGGCTGCCACCTGTCGGGTAAAGCCCCGCCTTACGCGGTACGTGGGCAGGCGGATCGACTGCGTGGCTATCCGGCGGTGATTGTACGACGGCGCCGGAAAACCCGGTGTCGACGGCGCCGTGTATCGTGTCGGCAATATGCACAATGGATGTCCGACCGCAGCGCTGCCACGGCCCACAGGAGGCCCGACCCGCGAGAGGCACGGGCCCGGACAACTGGGGAATCCCGACATATCGTTGGCCAGGCCCGCTGCGAGGCAACGGCGCGGGCCTGGCCAGCGATGACCAATGCCAATGGGGTGGACGGTGTGGCTGTCAGCCCATCGTCCGACTGCGGCGGCGGCGGACGATCCTGCGGCCGGCGACCATCACGACGATGGCGGCTACCGCCGACGCAGCGGGAACGGCGGACGGGGGGTTGGCTATCCCGCCCTCACCCGCCGAGACAGCACCCTTGGGCACCGGCATCGTTGTGGCCCCCGACCCGGACGCCGATGCGGTGGTGCCGGTACCGTCGGTGCTACTGCTGCCTGTGCCTGTGCCGGTGCCGGACACGACCTGGTACCGGGTCAGCATGCCGGCGGTGATGTGCTCGTTCACGTGGCAGTGAAAAAGCCAGATGCCGACGTTGTCGGGTACCATGTCGGCCACTGCCATGGTACCGGGGAGCAGCGGAACGGTATCCATCCGCATTCCGCCCACGACCGCGTCGTTGCCGTGCCAGTGCGGGGTGTGCAGGTCCTGCTCACCGCCCATACTCATCAGGTACCAGCGGACGTGCTCGTCTTTTTTGACAGTGATCATCGGCTCGTTGCCGAAAATGTAGCCGTTGATGGCGTGCCGCAGGTTGGACCGGACGAAGTTGCTGTCGTCCTGTGACGGATACGGCGGCTGGGCAAAACGGCGGAGGTTCTCCTGAAGATACGGACTCCAGTTCTCGTTCGTGATTGTGAACAAGGTGAAGATCTCACGGTCGACGTCGGCGGGGCTGCCGTCCGGCCGCGCCTTCCCCTTGGCTGTGATGACCATCGGGCCGGTGAGTCCGGCATAGGTGTCGGTGACCTCGCTGGTATGGGAGTGGTACATCCACATGACCGAACTACCGTCGTGTGGGCCCGGGCCCGCCCGGTCGGGCACCAGCCAGGTGTAGGTGTGCGTGCCTCCGGTGGGTATGGCATCGTCAAGCTTGTCCACCCCGGAGGTGTTGTCGGCGTAGGGCGTACCCTCGTTCGCCTTGGTGTAGAACACACCGTGTGCATGCACGCTGTCAGAAATCCTGCAGGCGTTGCGGAACACCACCTTGATGGTGTCGCCGACCTCGGCCCGGATGACCGGGCCCAGGAATCCCTGGTACGCATCCTGCGGGGGGCGCGGGGCCAGACTGGTGAAATTCGCGTCGGTGTAGCCGCGGTAGAGACACTTGAGATAGCTCGTCCCGATGCGTCCGGGTCCGGATTGGACGTACGTCTTCGCTGTCGGGTCGAACGCCTGACCGGTGATGTCGTCGCGCCCGTCCGGGGCGTAGTTCCAGACGACCTCATCGGCACCGACATAGTAGGTGCGCACCTGTCCGGTCGGGTGGAATGCCGCACCGCCGACACCATCCCAGTAGGACGTGTTTTCCGGACTCGGCATGCC
>NZ_CAUVXO010000409.1:0-4792 GCF_963555865.1 Protofrankia sp. Cr1 | reverse complement strand
CTGTGGGCTGTGGGGTGGGACCGGGTCGCCGGGTCGCCTGTTGATGATTTTTCGAGGTTTGTGCGCTGAAAGTGGCCTTGTTGATCGCACAAAGCTCGAAAGATCGTTTCTGGTCCGCACCAACCTGCTTCGGGAGTGGGTGACCGGTGTGCAGGGCGCGCTGTGCGATTCCTGCCGTCCTGCATTCAGCGGCGATTCATCCGAGAGCAACGTCGTCCGGCGAGTGTTTGTCTGACAGCCAGTCGCCAATCGCACGGCTGAATTAGGGCGGCATGGCCGAACTGCGACGGCCCGGCCCGGCCCGGTGCGGTGCGGTGCGGGCCGGCATGCGCCGTCGCATACCGGATGATCGTGCGAAGGAAGGGCTGGTCGTGAACTCTGCCTCGACATCGAGTGTGGTCGCTCCCGCCATACTGCCGGCTTTCGGTGCGTTCGACCCGGCACCGGAACGGCGCGCCGATCCTTACCCGAGCTACCGCGCCCTGCGCGAGGCCGATCCGTTCTACCGCCTGCCGTTGGGTGCGCAGCAGGTCACGATCCTCACGCGCTACCAGGACTGTGTGGCCGTTCTCCAGGGCGCGGAGTGGGGCCGCAGCGAAGAAGGAACCAATGCGTGGCGCCCGAGTGACGCGCTCGACGGCGGGCTCCGGTCGTTTCTGCGGATGAATCCGCCCAATCACACCCGGCTGCGCGGGCTGGTCAGCAAGGCTTTCACCCCCCGGGTCATTTCCGGTCTGCGGCCCCGGATCACCGCACTCGTCGACTCCCTGATCGACGCCGCGCAGGCCGCGGGCGAGGTGGATCTGATCGACGTGTTCGCCCGCCCGCTCCCGCTGCGCCTTATCTGCGAACTGCTGGGCGTGCCCGCGCGGGACGAGGAGACGTTCCGGGGCTGGGCGGCCGCGCTGACCCGTGGGCTCGATCCGGACCATCTACTTACACCCGCCGAACTGGCCCAGCGCGTCGACGCCACCCGTGAGTTCGACGCCTATTTCACGGATCTGATCACGGACCGGCGGAACCGGCCTACGGATGATCTGCTCAGCAACCTGGTGGCGGTGCGCGAACAGGGTGACCGGCTGACCGAGGCCGAACTGCTGGAACTCTGTGCGTTGCTGCTGGTCGCCGGGTATGAGACCACGGTCAATCTGATCGGCAACGCGGTTCTGGCACTGGTGCGTAATCCCGACCAGCTCGCGACCGTGCACGCTGATCTCGACCTGGTACCTGCGGTTATCGACGAGACGCTGCGCTACGACCCACCCGTACAGTTCATCGGACGCTTTGCGCTACAGGATACCGAGGTGTCCGGGCGTGCCTTCAGATCAGGCGATGTCGTCGTCACCCTGTTGGCCGCCGCCCAACGGGACCCCGACGCCTTCGGGGATCCGGACCGGTTCGACATCACCCGCTACGGCGGGCCGGCCCCGGCCCTTCGGCACCTCGGTTTCGGCCTGGGCATCCACTACTGTCTCGGCGCGCCGCTCGCCCGCCTTGAGACAGAGATCGCTCTGCGGGCGCTCATCCGCCGCGCTCCGCGCCTCGCTCTGAGCACAGACCAACTCGCCTACCGGGCACATCTGGTCGTGCGTGGCCTCCAGACCCTCCCCGTCCGGCTGGCGCCTTGACGGCGGCCAAACCCGGGTCAGTGGCGGGTGGCGGGTGGCAGCTGCCCAGGTAGGGACGGACGTGCCCGACCGGACCGGACGACGCCCGCCACCACAGCGGGCCGCAGCAGCGCGGTGGGAGCCTCCACGAGGTTCAGCACATTCATCAGCGCGCCGGCCACCGTGGCATCGTGATGTGCGGCGATCTGTACCCGCTCGCCGTATGCCCCGACCAGCCGGCCGCGTAGGCCGCGTCGCCCCTGCACGCCGGGATAGCGAAGGTCTGCGCCGGTTGCCATCTCCCATGCGGTGTCCACGAGGCGGCCGGCCTGCCGGTAGAAGCGCGCGGGCAGATCCGGGCCACCGGCCTCCAGACAGGTCCGCAGGGCCAGCGCCTGCTGGGCCGCCACCGTCATCCCCTGGGCGTAGAGCGGATTGAAGCTGCAGATCGCGTCGCCGATGGCGAGGAACCCGACGGGCGGGTTCGTCAGACGCTCGTAGCGTCGACGCAGCGAACCGGAGAAGCGGTGGGGGATCGGGTCACTGAGCGCTTCCGCCGAAGCGACCAGGTCGTGGATGTCGGGAACGGGCAGCGTCCGGGCGAACGCCTCGAAACCGTCGGGGTCCGTCGGCGGATGGTCGCCGAGCATCCCGGCAAGCGTTATCTGCCAACGCTCGCCCTCGAGCGCTACGGCTCCGCCGCCACGGAACCCGGGCATCGTCGAAATGATGATCGAGCGGTGACCGTCAAGGTCGTCGGGCTTACGGCGGTAGAACCGCGACGCATAGCCGAGGTCCACGTCGACCCGCTGCTCCAACGGCCGGGGCAGGCCGAGGGCGGCGAGCCAGTCCGGGCCGCGGGAACCGCGTCCGGTCGCGTCGACGACGAGGTCCGCACCGACGAACTCCGCACCGACGAACTCCGCCCGCTCGCCGGCCGCCGGCCCCGGGCCCGAGCCCGGCCCGGGGCCATCCGAAACGGTTCGGGCCGATCGCAGGACCCGCACGCCGATGATGTGCCCGGGAGCGCCGGGAGCTGCGACAAGCTCGGTCGCGGCTGCCCGCTGGATGAACTCCACCCCCGCGGTCCCACGCAGACTCGAACGGATGACGGCTTCCAGCAGCGGTCTGCTGGCGAGTATCGAGATCAGCCCGGTCTCGGTCGGGTGGACCCGCAGCCCCCGTAGGTACCAGCGGGAACCGACCAGCGTCTCGATCGTGGGAGCACCCCTCGCGCCGAGTTCGGCGGTCAGTCCGGGAAACAGTTCCTCCATGATCTGACGGCCACGGTCGAGGAGGCCGTGCAGGTGGCGACCCTGGGGCACGCCGCGACGCGGGTCGGCATCGGGGTCGGCATCGGGGTCGGCAAGGACGTCCCGCTCGAACACGGTGACCCGGTCGAAGGTTGCCGCGAGCACCCGGGCGGCGAGCAGCCCGGCGATGCCGGCGCCCAGGACGACCGCGTGGCCACGGCCGTCGGCGGTCAGGGGAACCAGCGCGGGCCGGCCCCGAAACGGATCATCAGTGTCGGACGTGAATTCCTGCTTCGGCTTCCGGACTTTCCCACCGTGTACCATCACGCCTCCGTGGCCGTCCTGTGTTCGCCACCGACAGGTGGTCCACCGCCAGCATGGTCGGGTCATCTCGAATCTTATTCTCTTCTGTTTGGCCGGCTTTTTAATTATTGAGCCATCCGATAGATCCATTCATGGACGCAATGATGCGACGGGATGTGGCGTGGCCGGTCGGACGAAAATCCGTCGGGATCTTGACTCGGTATGTCAATGAACCGTTCACCGTGGCGCCAGTCGGCTCTGCTGGTATAGCTTTTTACCGGACGATCTGACACGTTCGGCGATTTCCGTTCCCGACGTGGGCGTCAGCGTATCCGCCGGTGCGCTCGACGCTGACGACCGGTGACCGGAGAAGCGCCGAAGAATCGTGAGAGGGAGCCGAAATGGACGTGGCAACCAGCCCGGCGAACACGCGGACCGACATGGTCGTACCGCCCCTGTTGGGCGAGCTGTTCGATCCGGCGAACCGCGCCGATCCGTACTCCCGATACGAGGAGCTACGAGCCGCCGGACCACTCCACATGTCAGCCATCGGGTTGCACCTGGCAACCCGTTACACAGACTGCGTCAAGATCTTGCAGAGTGCGGACTGGGGGCACGACAAGGAAGCCGAGCAACTGCACCCCACCATCCCGGCAGCGGCCTTCCCCGACACGTTCCTGTGGATGGAGCCACCCGACCACACCCGGCTACGCGGCCTGGTCACCAAGGGATTCACCGCGCGGCGGGTGGCCGAGCTCCGGCCGCGCATCACCGAACTGGTGGACAGCCTTTTTGACGCCGCGCTGGACGCCGGCGAGTTCGATCTGATCGAGATGATGGCCTACCCGCTGCCGCTCACCATGATCTGCGAGATTCTGGGCGTGCCCGCCGAGGATCATCCACTCGTGCAGAAGTGGTCGCAGGCGCTCTCGCGCGCGTTCGATCCCGACGTCTACATGACGGCCGAGGCGCTGGCCGCCCGCAACGCGGCGCTGCCGGAGTTCGCCGCATACTTCCGTCAACTTGTTGACGAACGGCGGCGCAGCCCCGGCGACGACCTGATCAGTTCTCTGGCCGCGGTGGAGGACCAGGGCGACAGGCTCACCGCGGAGGAAGTTCTCGGCACCTGCATCACCCTGATCATCGCGGGTCACGAGACGACCGTGAACCTGGTCGGCAACGGCGCCCTTGCCCTGTTGCGCAACCCCGACCAGCTCGATCTGCTGGGCACGAGGCCGGAGCTGATACCCAGGGCCGTGGACGAGCTGCTCCGTTACGACTCGCCCATTCACATGAACACCCGTGCCGCCAAGCGGGAGCTCGTGATCGGTGGGCGGACCTTCGCTCCCGGGGAAGGCGTGGTCGCTCTGATCGCCTGCGCGAACCGTGACCCTGACGCCTACGACGAACCAGACCGGCTCGACGTCACCCGATTCTACGGCGAACGCCCGGTCTCGCGTCATTTGTCCTTCAGCCTCGGCCACCACTACTGCCTGGGCGCGCCACTCGCCCTGCTGGAGATGGAGATCTTCCTCGACGCGCTGGTGAGTCGGGTCAGATCCACCGAGCTGCTCAGCGCCACCCCTCCGTACAAGCCGAACATCCTCATCCGCGGTCTGGCGAGTCTGC
>NZ_CAUVXO010000408.1:0-4819 GCF_963555865.1 Protofrankia sp. Cr1 | reverse complement strand
GGTCCACGCTCGACCGCGGCGCTGCGCCGCAGGTCGATTTCGAGGTTCGTGGTCCGATAGTGGATCAATTGCGCCCACGCCGCCCGCAGCCACGCCTGGTCCGGCGGGGTCGCCTGCTCGGCCTGGCGCGAGGGGCCCGAGCGGGACGGCTTGTACGCGGCCAGCATGGAGCCGGCGACGTCGGCGTCGAGCGAGGCGGTTTCAGCCGGCTCGGTCAGCCCGTCGACCAGCAGCCGCCACTCGCGGACCTCCTCGCCGGGCCGCTCCTGCGTGCCGCGCGTGTACGGAAGCTGACCGCGTGCGGCGTCGCGCAGCTTGCTATGTGCGGCCAGGATGATGTCATCGATGATCGCTTGACAGATGTGGCAAACTCGGCCGTCCTGGCAGGCGCAGGCGCCGGGCAGAGCTCTGCGGACGATGGCGCGGACCCGGCGGCGCAGCGCGGGTTCGAGCAGCCGGCAGGTGGCCCGGGCGGCACGGTCGTCGTCGGCGTCGAGAATGGCGCTCAGGCGAAGGCTCACGGGGGTCCTTCCGACCACGGCGGCACGACGCAACGTCGAACCGCCGAAAATGAACCACCCATATCTGGATGGCGGCCTCCCGATGACCGGGCGACCTCGAAAGGACCGGCGAAGCCGGTTACGATGACCGAAAAATGGTCACGAGTCGTCGTAAAGACTGACTGGGAAGAACCCTAGAGCTCCGATACCGAGCCTGTCAACACCTCAGCGAGCACCACAGCTCGGCGGGCACCACAGCTCGGCGGGCACCACGCATCCGGGCATCCGGGCATCCGTCACCCGTGGATGACCCATCCGCCGCGACCGGTGAGTGTGGGTGCCGGGCGCCAGGCCCCGTCGGGCAGCCAGCGGACCGTGCGCCAGCAGGACGGGCACGGCTGCCACACCCCGAGGCGGTCGCCGCGCCCGAGGAGCCCGGCGATTCCGACCCCGACCCGACCGGCCGTCAGGCCGGTGCCGGCGGGCACGTACCAGCCGCTCTGTTGGAACCGGTCCGCGACCGGCCGCAACGATCGGGTGACCCGATCCCTGCGCTCATCCTCGGAGACGTCGTAGACGACGACCAGTGGTGTGTTCACCGGTTCGTTTCGATCATCCGGCGACCCATCCGTGGTCGGGCACGGCGTCGAGCGGGACTCCGTGCCAGCGCAGTCGGCAGTGCGGGCAGTGCGGAACGACCACGAGATGATCGTCCGGCTCGACGAGCTCGGTCAGGCGGGCCGCCAGGCTGTCCAGCCGTCCCGCCGGCAGTTCCAGGTCGTAGACTGATCGCAGGATCTTCGGCCCGTGCTGTTCCAGCGTCCTCGCGACCGTGCGCCGGCGCCGGTCGGAGGAGACGTCGAAGCTCACCAGTAATCCGCCACCGGGCCTGGTCATCGGTCGATCACCGCCAGTGGAAGGGCTCGTAGGGAACGTCGTCGGTCAGCCTCCTGCGCAGGGCGAGACTCTGTTCACGGATCAGAGTGGCGTAGGTGGTGCCGGGGGCCACCGTCCAGCTCCGCGCCGGGGCGTCCACCCGGGCCCGGAAGCGGGCGATGACCGCCGCGGTCCCCGCCGGGCCGAGCCGCGGGCGTCCGGGTGCGTCAGCCCCCGCGGTGTCGCGCCCGGGGTCGTCCGCGGAGCCCCGCAGGGTCTCGCCTCGCCGGGGCGCCGGTTCGATGGTGAGATCTTCGGGGCGGATCATGCGCAGGCCGAGCACTCCCAGGACGGTCGACTCGAGCAGGACCGCGCGCCATTCCTCCATCAGGTCGAACACCAGCGTCGGCCGGCCCGGTCGCGGGGCGTGCAGGAACGACACGTACGGATCGAGACCGGCGGCGACGACCGCACCGAAGACGACCTCGCGCAGCAGCGCGGAGGTGTAGTTGACCAGGACGTTGACAAGGTCGGGGTCGAACCGTTCACGACGTCGGAAACCGAGCTCGGCGGGAAGAAGAAGCCGGATTCCGCGGAAGTAGGCACCGGACGCCGCTCCTTCGACGCCGATCAGTTCGGCGATCGACGTGGCGTTGTCGACCGCCGTGCCGGCCGCGGCGATGCGCCGGGCCAACGACCAGACCTCCTCGGGCATTTCGGCCGTTGCCGCCCGCCTGCGCAGCAGGACATCCTGATTGTGGAGCTTCCCCCGGACGAACGCGCGGGCGAGTTCGAGCCGGGCCGGCTCGTCATGATGGAGCAGTAGCTGCCGCCGGCGGGCATCGATGTGTGACGCCCTCGGCGGTTCGAGCCGTCCGCGGACCCGGCCGTCCGCGCTGAGCAGCACCAGCGGTGCATCCTCGGCGAGGATGGCCGCCATCGCCGGTGTGGTGATTCCGACGTTGCCGAAGACGACGACCTCGCTGATCCGGCCGAGCGGCGCCGATGTGATGACCGCCTTGTCCCGGCTCACGATCAGCCGGCCGCCGCTGCGGCCGAGAACGAGGCCGTGACCGACGACGTACAGGGGGCGGCGTGTCGGCCGCCTTATGGACGGATTCGTCCACGGATTCGTCGGTCGGTTCACCGTGCCCTCCGGTAGGCCGTCGTGCGGGCGGACGTCTCCTGCGGCCCTGTGTAGGCGGCCGGATCCGGCCGAGTGGTGCGGCGTTGGCGTCCGACGGACATCGGATGTGTCCACCCGGCGGTGGGTTCGGCCTCCCATCCGCCGTCCCGGTAGAAAACCCATCCCAGGAAGGAGAAACCCCGGTCGAAGCTTGAGATGTAGGTCTTCGTGGCGTTCATCTCCAGGTGCAGATCCGCCAGTGCGCGTCCGACGGTGTGGGCCGCCGCGATCGCGTCGTCGACGTCGGTGCAGAACACCGCGATATCGTCGGCATAGCGCACAAGATTGCCGGGATTATGATGGACGTTCGTGTCGAAGGCGCGGAGATGAAGATTAGCCAGGGCGGGAGACAGGGGCGCCCCTTCCGGGATACCCTTGGTTCGTGGAATGATTCCGTGTTCGGTGAGCAGTGGTGCGGCTATCCAGCGGTCGATCAGTGTGGCTGCCTCACCGGCCAGCCCGGGAGGAAGAGCGGCCAGGAGAAGGTCATGGCGAATGCACGCGAAATAGTCTGCGACGTCGGTGCGCAGCACAGTCGTGTGCCCGTTATCCCGGCAGCGTTCTGCCTCAGCCAGCGCGTCGAGCCAGGAGCGGCCCCGGCGGTAGGCGAAGCTCACCTCCACGGACGCGGCGTCGAGCTGGTCGTGGCAGACCTCAAGGAAGGCGCGTTGGGCGATGCGGTCCCGCACTGTGGGCAGTCCGAGGGCTCTCCGCCGGCCGCCACGGTTGATCGTGGCCAGACGCAGCGGCTGCGGTTCATACGCGCCGGTTGTGAGCTGGTCCGTGAGTCGGTCGAGGCGTATGCCGAGTTGGCGGGCGAAGTCGGCGACGGAAAGGCCGTCGGCGCCCGGCATTCCACTGCCGGCGGCGACCCGTGCCCACGCCGCCCACAGCACCGCCGGTCGGCCCATGGCTGCCAGTACGTCCTGCGAGGCAGCCGGCGGTCGGGAGGTCGAGGGTCGCGGGGCACCGTCTTTCGGCAGAGCATCGCGACCGGACGTCTGGTGGTGGCGCGGGGCGGTGGGTCGAGGTTCCGTCCGGCTGAACCAGCGGACCATGTGCCTCACTCCTTGCTCTTCTGCCACGACACTCCGGTGCCACGGACCAGAGTGGCGGTCGGTACCGCCGCCATCCCATGCAGACGGACCAGGCCCGCAACCACCACAACCTCCGACACGCCGACAAACGCGGGAGGTTGTGGTGGGAGATCGATATGCCTTCTGACCTGCATCGATGTGCGATCCATAGATCATCCGTCCATGATCCTAAAGATCTTCAATTGGAGGTTGTGGTATGATCTTGCAAAACCGCAGGTCAGGAGGGGTACAATACGGACAGCGGTCCCCGCGATCTACAAATCCGAGTCGGATTGAAACTCTTTCCGTCGCTACACCTAACTCTGTCCTTTGTCCCCGCGATCTACAAATCCGAGTCGGATTGAAACTTTGTGCCCTTCCTTCCCATCGCGCGATTGGAACGGTCCCCGCGATCTACAAATCCGAGTCGGATTGAAACGAGTGGTATCCTTATCTCCCTCCCTGCCTCCCGTCCCCGCGATCTACAAATCCGAGTCGGATTGAAACGTGGCGATTGCCACCGCTCCGCATACCACGATAGTCCCCGCGATCTACAAATCCGAGTCGGATTGAAACCTCGATCTGCACCTTCTGCCAGAAGGTCAGGACCAGTCCCCGCGATCTACAAATCCGAGTCGGATTGAAACGGTGGTCCGGTCTAGCGGCCTAAACACTCCTTGTCCCCGCGATCTACAAATCCGAGTCGGATTGAAACTTCGAATCGGGGTTATCCCCGACCTTGTCGAAAGTCCCCGCGATCTACAAATCCGAGTCGGATTGAAACAGCGTGCTCGACAGGGAAAACTGCTCCCTGGGGTCCCCGCGATCTACAAATCCGAGTCGGATTGAAACCCTTACGGGGGGGGGCGGGAACCCCCAATACCGGTCCCCGCGATCTACAAATCCGAGTCGGATTGAAACTCCTCATCCTCGAACGGCGTGCGGGACTCGGTGTCCCCGCGATCTACAAATCCGAGTCGGATTGAAACCACGCATCGCTCAGCCGCTGCTCCACGCCGGTCCCCGCGATCTACAAATCCGAGTCGGATTGAAACCACGCATCGCTCAGCCGCTGCTCCACGCCGGTCCCCGCGATCTACAAATCCGAGTCGGATTGAAACCGGCGCAGCTGCCCGGACTGCCAGCAGTATTCCTGCCGTGTCCCCGCGATCTACAAATCC
>NZ_CAUVXO010000407.1:5192-5909 GCF_963555865.1 Protofrankia sp. Cr1 | reverse complement strand
GCATCTCCTCGGGCGTGATCTCCTGGGGGACCGACTGGCCGAGCGTCGTCTGGCCGATCGTCAGGTGATAGGTCTGGTAGTACGGCGGGATGTGCACCCGGTCCTTCCACGCGCCCAGTTCGCCGTACGGGAACAGCGGGGTCTCGAGCGACCGGCCGCCCTGTGGCAGCCCGCCGTCCTGCTCGGGGTGGTAGTCCGGGAAGTCGGCCACCGCGTAGAACTGCACCGGCGTGCGGTCGTGGAGGTAGGAGACCATCTCTGGACCGCGGTCGACGTAGGTCTCGACCATCTCGTCGGAGATCGTGCCGTTGGACAGCGCCTTGAGGTACGTGACCGCCTTGTCGCGCGTGTCGCCCTTCTCCGGCGGCTGGTGCTGGTTGAGCGGGATCCAGATCATCCCGCCGGAGTACACCGTGGTGCCTCCCACCGTCTCGCCCTTCTCGAACAGGCCGACTCGCGCCCCCTCCTCCGCCGCGACGGCGGCCGCGGTGAGTGCGGCTCCACCGGTTCCCAGCACGATGACGTCGTAGTCGTCCATCCCTCGCCTCTCGATTCTGCCCTCGACGGATGCGCCCTGGGATCCTGCATAGGCTTATTTCTCCTGAGGAATAAGTCAAGACTCCAGTTGAGCTTGGCTCAGCTCCGTCGCACCCCTTGGGCTTGCGTCTGTTCAGGATCGCTGTAGGCGGCCTCGGCCTCCGCTGTTCTACTTCGCGG
>NZ_CAUVXO010000407.1:2314-4740 GCF_963555865.1 Protofrankia sp. Cr1 | reverse complement strand
ATTACGGATCATCGGGGTGTTGACGCCGGTCGGATGCACGGTGTTGACCCGGATCGAGTGTGGCGCGAGCTCCAGAGCCAACGCCCGCATGATGCCGACCACCCCGTGCTTGCTTGCTGTGTAGGCGGTGGCGCCCACCGAGCCGTTGACAATGCCCTTGAGCCCAGCAGTGGAGCTGATGAGCACGATGGCCCCGCCACGTGCCCCGGCCACCAGATGCGGGATTGCCGGTGCGAGTGTGTTCCAGACGCCGGTGAGGTTGGTGTCGAGCGTCGCCGCCCACAGCTCGTCCGGGTCGTGCCGGGGGTCCGCTCCGATGGGGGCGATCGCGGCGTTGGCGACCACGATGTCCAGTCGCCCAAGCGTGGCCACCCCGCTGTCCACCGCGGTCCGCATGGCCGGTGCGTCCCGGACGTCGACCTGGTGGGTCACCGCCCGGCGACCGAGCTTCTCGACCAGGCGCCCGGTCTCGGCAAGATCCTCGAGGGTGGCGAGCGGGTAGTCGCACACCGGGATGTCCGCGCAGAGATCGGTCGCGATGATGTCCGCACCTTCGCCGGCCAGCGCCACCGCGTGCGCTCGGCCCTGCCCACGTGCGGCTCCGGTGATCAACGCGACCCGGCCATCCAGCTTACCCATCTGATATCTCCCGCCCTCGGCTCCCGGGGTGGGCGCGCATTGCGCACCGCGTTGACCATCCCAAGTTACTTACTTGATGACAAATCCAGTAACAATGTAGACAATCAGGGATGACGAAAGTCGTCAAGGACCGCCGCGTCCGGGTTCCACCCGCACGCTACGGCCGGGGCGATGGGTTGTGGCGCCCTGGCCGGCGATGGTAATTTTATTCTATGACCAGTAACTTGGTTTCGGCCGACATCGGCCTTGCGGATCATTCGATATGGCGGCTTCCCGGCCAGCTGTGCGCTCTCCGTCCGGACGCCACCCAGTTGCTGGACCGCGTCAACGAACACGCCTGGCGTACTGCCGAACCGGCGCTGCTCGAACTCATGCGGCTACGGGTGGCTTGCCTAATCGGTAACCGGGCCGGCGAAGCGGCCCGGTCCCCGGCGGCTCGCACTGGAGATCTTTCCGAGGCGAAGATCAATGATCTGCCTGCGTATCCGACGTCGACGCACTTCTCGCCCGTGGAACGCGAATGCCTGGCCTTCGCCGAACAGTTCGTCATGGATGTCAGCGGGATGACGACGGCGGCGCTCGACGTCTTGGCTCACCAGCTGGGGCGCACAGAATTGTCCGATTTCGTCGGCGCGCTGTATGCCATCGAATTCACCCAGCGTTTGCAGATGGTCGCGCAGGTCCTGCTGGCGCCAGTCGTTGAAGCGGCAGCGGCGCCTGCTCCGACGTCAGCCGTGGCCGACACCGCGAAGAGCGAGCCGCACCTCGACCTTCCCATGCGGAAGGTGCTCGCGACGTATCAGGACGCCGTGGTACGCGGCCAGGCCCTGGATTCGGTGACGACGGAACTCGTCCGACTGCGTTGCGCCCGGACGCACCGATGCCGTATCTGTCAGACGCTGCGGCTGGCGGATGCCCAAGCGGCCGGTGTCGACGAGACAATGACCGCGAAGATCGATTTCTACGAACGGAGTGATCTACCGGAACGGTTCAAGGTCGCGTTGCGGATCACGGACGCGTTCATCACCCGTCCGGATTCGCTGTCTGAAACCGTTGCCGAGCAGGCTCGCTCGTTCTTCAGCTCCGAGCAACTTGCGGAACTCTGTCTGGATATTACAAAGTGGAGTACACAGAAGATCAACGTAGCGCTGGGGACTGACGGCGCGGACAGATTGCCGACTAACAAGGCAGGGGTCTCCTTCTTCGGCTTCGACGACGCCGGCCGCGTGGCGGGATTCTGGGCGAATTGAACGATCCAGCCGCTACGGCAATCCAGAGGGTTATTCAAAACCCCATGAAATTGAAAAGAAAAATAATCCACGAGTTGCATCGTGGTAGGTGTGGTATGGGCATCGACAGTCGGTATGGAGTATGCGCCACGACTTGAATTGCGCGACGACTCGCTCGACGGGTGCCCGAAGAGCGGAGAGCTCGGCGTTGCACTTCTTGTCCATCTCGCTGCGTTCGCCCTCGGGCGGCCTTTTCCGCGGCGTGACCATTCCGCTACATCCTTGGTAGCCCCGTCGCCGCGGGCTGAGGGCGACCTCGCCACGGTGGCCGAGGCATGGACGACGGGCCTGAAGACAACCGAAGGCGTCCCGACGACGGCTGACACGGCTCGGTCGCGCTTCCCGATCTATCCCGATCCAGCGGCTCGGCCGGATCACCCAGAAGGTCGGGACGCGGGTGGGCTACACGTCGTCGGATTCCTCGGCCGGTAAGGCGGTGTCCAGGGTGGCGGATGTCGGTGCCGGAATGTCGACCTTCGGTGCCGGAATGTCAACAGA
>NZ_CAUVXO010000407.1:0-1681 GCF_963555865.1 Protofrankia sp. Cr1 | reverse complement strand
CTGGCCCGAGAGCAGCGACCGTGCGAGCTGAAGGCCTGCGCTGCCCTGGGATAACGCCTGGGTCAGCAGTTCGGCGATACCGGTCGCGCCGTTGAGGAGAATCATCTGGTCGACGTCGCCGAAGGGCTTCGCCGCCGCCTCGACGATGGCCGGCCACTGCTCGGCGAGCTGCTGGCCGATCACCGCATCCTGGTTCACCGAAAGGGCGTCCGCCCGTGCCCTGATCGCCTCAGCCGCCGCCAGTCCCTTCGCCGCCAGGGTGGCGGCATCAGCCTCACCGATCGCGCGCCGGGCATGAGCGTCAGCATCCCCGATGATCCGGGTCGACTCGGCCTGCGCCGCAGCCACCAGCGTTGTCTCCTGGGCGCTCGCCTCCGCCGCGCTGATCTGTGCGTCGCGACTGGCACGCGCCAGGGTGGTCTGCTCGTAGGCGCGGGCGTCCGCCGGCTTGCGGACCGTCGCCTGTAGGCGCTGTTCCTCCCGGTCACCCTCCAGCTGGGCGACCTTGGTCTGCTCGACCACCACCTGCTGGTGGGCGGTTGCCTCGGCCAGCGGGCCGGCCTGATGCGCCCGCGCTGCGGCCTCGTCGACCTCGGCCTGGAAACCCGACTGCTTGATCGCGCTGTTCCGAGCGGCCTCGGCCTTGAGCGCGGCGGCGATCTGCTCCTGTTCGGTCGCCTCCCGATCGGCCTGGGCCTCGGCGATCCGCGCCTGGGAGGCCACGGCGGCGACATGAGGACGCCCGAGGTTCTTGATGTAGCCGGTGGGGTCGTCGATCTCCTGAATCTGCAGGGAGTCGACGATCAGGCCGAGTTTCTGCATCTCCGTGCCGGAACTCGCCCGGGTCAGGGCCGTCAACTTCTCCCGATCCCTGATCATATCCTCGATGGTGAGCTGGCCGACCATCGCCCGGAGATGACCGGCGAACACATTGTGCACCCGGGCTTCCATCTTGTTCTGCTGGTCGAGGAACCTTCGGGCGGCATTGGCGATCGAGGCGTAATCGTCCCCGACCTTGAAGATCACTACACCGCGCACACCCACGGGGATTCCCTGCTGGGTGACGCAGTCGACGCTCAACTGGGCGGCCTGCAGGTCCAGGGAGAGGCGACGGACATTCTGTCCGCCCGGCATGACCAGGACTCCCTTCCCGGTCACAATCTTGAAACCGAGGCTTTCGGCCACGGCATTGTCCGGGTTCCGGTATGCTCGTAAACCTGAAATGATCAAGGCTTCATTAGGTTCCGCCACGCGCCACATCAACTTGACGACGCCCACGACGAAGATGATGCCCACACCCGCTGCGACGAGGATCGGGATCATTGGATCTCCTCTGCTGAGATCATGGACCGCCGAGATTACGGGAATACACCGGCCGGCCCGGCGGGAACAGCGGGAACAGTACCGGCGTATTCACAATCTGGTGACGAACACGGTACGGGGTGGGTGATACTCCACGACGAGAACCCGCGCTCCGACCGCGATCGTCACACCGTCCTCAGCGGCATAGGCGTGGAACGCCTCCGCACCCCCGCGCACGGAGACCATCACCTCGCCCACCACACCCGGCATGATCGTCCCAGTGACCCGGGCCGTCTTACCCAGCATGATCTGATCGGCCATGCACTCTCCCACTCGGCGTCGGGATTGAGCATAGACACTCACGGTTCCCGACGGTAAG